>JAGOSC010000066.1 GCA_018062515.1 Candidatus Omnitrophota bacterium | reverse complement strand
CTGCACGTCCCGGTATTTAAACATTTGTTTGAGCCGCGTGAAATGATCTGGGCGAGTATAAAAATTGAAGACCGTGAAATCCATTTTTTTAATACGCACTTAGGGCTTAGATCCAAAGAAAGAGAGTTGCAAATTAAAACCATTTTAAGTCAGGAATGGATGGGCGGCATTCAAGAAAATATACCGGTAGTTTTTTGTGGTGATTTTAATGCGGGCCCGAAGTCTACTGTGTTTGAACTTATAGGACAAAATCTCAAAGAGGCGAAATCTGATATCAAGCGCGCCAGTCACAGAAGGACAATTCCCAGCCGATATCCATTGTTTGAGCTGGATCACATATTTTATAGGGGAAATATTCGCTTGGATTCCGTCGAGATTCCGGCGACCAAAGTCACCCAAGCAGCGTCGGATCATTTGCCGGTCATCGCTGACTTTAAGTTGTAAGGAAATTTTATGGGAGTATCAGCATACTTAATTTTATTGTTTCAAATGTATTTAGTCTTCACGGTCATTATTCTCCTTTTGGATAATCGAACGCCGGTGGAAACGTTTGCCTGGATTCTAATATTTGTGCTTATGCCGGGGTTTGGGTTTGCCTTGTACTTAGTTTCCGGTAGAAATTGGAAGAAAAGTTATGACCGTAAAAGAAAACTTCCCCAATACATTGCTAAGAATTTACTTACCTTATTTAAGCCTACCGATGATTTGCAGGCGGAGATGCTTAAAGAGATGACTAAGTCCCCCGGATTGCATGAAGAGGACTTAGTTGCTCTCCTTTATAAAAGTTCACGGGCACTCTTAACAACGAGAAATAAAATTAAAGTTTTTCACACCGGTCAGGAAAAATTTGACAGTCTAATTGCGGATATTGAAAAGGCCAAGTCTTTCATTCATTTGGAATATTTTATTTGGCGTTCGAATGATCCCGTCGGAGATAGAATGAGAGAGGTGCTAATCCGAAAGGTCAAAGAAGGGGTCGAAATTAAGATATTATTCGATTTTTCGGGATGTTTCTTTACGCTCAGCCAGCCGTATATCAAATCTTTACGTAAAGAAGGCATTCAGATGTATTCTTTCTTTAATTATTTATCCCCGTTTAAATTTCATACCATTAATTTTAGGAACCATCGAAAAATAGTAGTTATCGATGGAAAAGTGTCCTATATGGGAGGGATGAATGTAGGCCAAGAGTATATTGACGGCGGGAAAAAGTATGAGACATGGCGGGACACTCATTTCAGGCTTGAAGGCGAGGCAGTTAATGTTTTACAAGCGATCTTCGCCATCGATTGGTACAATACGGTGCATACCGACGATATTTTTAATGAAAAATATTTTCCGCTTATACCTCAGAGTCCGAGTACAGAAGGAAATTTGGCGGTTCAGTTTCCTACGTCAGGATTTGATTCGCCGTGGCCAGCCATTCTTCATTTATACTTTTCCGTGATCTGTATGGCTCATAAAGAAATTTGTATTGTCTCGCCGTATTTTATTCCGGAAGAAAGTTTATTAATGGCTTTAAAAACAGCCGCGATGCGCGGAGTTAAAGTGACTATTTTGATGACGGGCGTTCCCGATAATGTAATCCCCTTTTGGGCGGCTTTTTCATATTTCGATGAATTACTTAAGGCTGGTGTTCAAATCTTCCAATATCAGAAGGGATTTTTGCATGCCAAGATGTTCACCGTCGACGGGAAAATTTGTTCGATTGGAACCACCAATTTTGACATTCGAAGTTTACGGTTAAATTATGAAGTCAACGGTGTGTTTTATAACAAAGAATTGACTAAACAGCTCGATGAACAAATCGCGGAAGACCTGAAATTTTCGACAGAAATTAAATTGACCGATTTGGCTCAACTGTCTTTAGCTAAGCGATTAAGAAACTCTCTTCTTAGATTAATATCTCCTATCCTGTAAGAAATTTCCTACATAAAAATCGGTGCACACCGATTTCGTAAGACCTCCATTCTATACATAATACTTTCTGTGAAAGTAAAAAGTCTCAATGAGATTAGGGATAAAATCATTCAGTTTGATTCCTGCACGGCCATGCTGACGGCTTTGAGCAATTACTTAAAAGGTAAACCTTTTAAAGGTGTGGGGGTGGCTGAGAATGTGCCATCGTCGGTTGGAAAATGTTTGAATGCGATCCCTAATAAAATTCGGGGAGAAATATACCGGTGGAGTGGCTATTTTGATGCCTTGCCGGAAAATAAACTCCATGATTTAAAGTCTGAAGAAATTGCTCATTGGGTCACATCGCGATATCCAAAAGGAAAATTTCCTGGAGCGATTTTTGGCTCGTCGAACGGCGCAGCCATTCACTTAGCCGCGGCGCTCGCCATACCCTGGCTTCCGCAGACATTTTTAATTGCCATGCGGCGTAAAATGGAGGCCGACGAACTCAAAAAAGATGTCGATTGGGGACGAGACGCGATCAAACCCTTTCTCAAAGCTAATCCACAACTTTTTGTCCATCAAATGCATGATCCACTTCAAGACCGGTTAATGGTCACAAAAATGGGTTATTTCCGTATAAAATTTCTTAGCCTGGAAGAACCTTATCATCAATTTTTAAATGAAAATTTAATTCCGCGCTCGCCTATTATCTCTATTGAATGCAAATATCTTTGGCCGTCGTATAAGGTTCAAGACAGGCATTATTTTCAGATAGGAGGTTTTGGCGGGTTAAGCGCGAAGGAATATCTCGACGGAGGAGAAGAAGTTACTCAATTTTTAAAAAGAGTTAACGCGCCGGTGAAAAAATGGGATTTTTATCCGCCCGAGCATGAAATCCCGGAGGCGGAATGGGGATTTCGGGAAGAAGCCTTGGTTTCATATAAAGAATTTGCTGATAAAAATAATCTACCTTTTTACCGATTACAATTTTGCGATCCGGAGGACTTGAGCCCATTCGTCGCCGATTTGTATCAATGGTGGTATACGAAAAGGAACTGCCGGTCAGACAAAATCTTGATTGAAAACTTTGGACTGCTGGAACCATATTGGGCGATCAGAAGCCGCAGTGTTCCTCTTTGGTTGACTTTTAATACACTCTGTTCTTATGAAGTCGCTAAGAAGTACTTAACGAATAATTCCTTCGAAATGGCCTATCTCATGTTGATGTCCAATGGCGTAAAGGAAGGGGTAGGATTAACCACGATTGAATATTGGAGAAAAATACTGAGTCTTGCACACAGTTCCGGGGAATTTATCGGTGTCAACGAAGATCTTTATCCATCCGATTTTGGCACATTTCTTAAATATCATGAGGATTTAAAAAAGAAACTTCCTTTATATGACGACCCGATACAGCCCCTTACTTTTCAGGAGTTTGAGCAATTTCTCGTCGAAAAGGCCGGGCGCTACGCTGTAAAATGGCATCAATACTAACTTTTCGTCAGAGAAGTCTTACATATAGAGCAGTTTGTCCTACTTTTTAATCAGCATCGTCTGATAGAAAATAAAAGCTATTTCGCCCATAATTATCTTAGATGGACAAATTCTTTTTACGTATCAATGGAAAATAGGGGAGGAGATCAAAATGAGAAAATACAGCAAAAGCCAAATCAACAATGCTCTTCAGTTATTAGAAGAAGCAGCACAGGATAAGCGTACAGAGTTATTAAGTCATATTGACGGGAATTACGAAAATATTAAAAGTATGTTTTTAAGTACTTCCGGCATTCGCCACGCCTTAAAGGATGCAGTGGCTCATGGGGAAGAAGTCATCAAAGAGAAACTGAACAATGGCCAGCAAATTTATAAAGATTTAGATAAAACCTTACGCGCCAAGGTAAAAGACGTGGATAAACGAATTGAGGAAAATCCGTATTTATTTATTGCCGGCGTAGGTTTAACAGCGGCAGCTCTGGGTTTTTTAGTGGGGCATCGTCAAAAAAATGAGGATAACCTGTAATGATACGCATCAAAAGTGCATTTGAAACAATGCTGTGTCAAACATTAGGGCTGACTTCTCGACGGACGTTGGAATTAGCCAAGATCAAAGGTTCCGCCGTCTACATTAAATTGGTTCAGTCTATAAGAGAAATCATGCTTACGGCCATAGGCATTATTGCCTGTTTGACATTGGCTGTAAGCAGCGTTGTTATATTGCACGTAATGATCCTGATATACGCTCCTTTTAGCCTCACAACTCGTCTATGGATTACCAGTATAGCTGTCATGATCTATATGATGGGCACTTTAATATGTTTTCTAAACTTATTTTCGGAACGAAGATGGCTAAGAATGTTTAGAGGTAATGAGATATTACTCGACGTATTAAAAGATAAAAATTAATAAACGGAGTATGAAAGTTTTCACCCAGTCGACGTAGGATAGTGGCTGGTATACCAAAAAATAAAAAGGAGAAATACATGAAAGTTATGAAATTAAAGAATCTATTTTTAGCATTAATGTGCCTTCTAGCTCTCGCTGGGGCTAACGGTTGTGCCAAAACTTCCGTCGATGAAAAAGTTGAAGATGCTGCAGAGCGAACAGGTGCTGCTATTGAAGATGCCGCAGATAAGACCGGCGATGCTCTTCACCGCGCTGCTGATAAAATAGATTAGTTTTGATACATAGTGCCTTCAAAGGAGGTAATTATGAACTCAGACATTCTAAAAGGAAAATGGAAACAAATGAAAGGACGTGCTAAAGAAAAGTGGGGTGAATTAACCGATGACGAAATTGATCGAATCAATGGAAAAGCTGAACAGCTAGTCGGTTTAATTCAGGAAAAGTACGGTAAATCAAAAAAAGAAGCAGAAAAAGAAGTCGAAGAGTATGTAAACCAATGTAACTGTAATTAAGATTTGCTGACCCACCAACGCGGGGAGCATGCATGGCTAGTGTATATGTTATTGATGATTCAAAATTCATAAGGGATAGACTGTCCAGAAATCTTATGGAAAAAATTAAGACGGTTAGACTTAAGACGGCTGAAGATTTCAATGACGTCAAGGTCGGGATGGTTGACTTCTCCCCCGACGTCATTATTGTGGACATTCAATTAAAAGAAGGAACGGGGTTTGATGTCCTTAGATATATTCGGGAGACAGGAATAAAGCCCTTCATTGTAGTTCTAACTAATTATTCCATACAGCCTTATCGAGAAAAGGCTCTGGATTTGGGAGCGGATTACTTCTTTGACAAATCCAATGAGTTTCATAAGGCCATAGACGTCATCGAGAAACATGTGACGACATGAAAGGAGCTGACATGATTAATAAAAATATTAAAAAAAGGAATTCTGAAGTTAAAGGAGATCCGCTAAAAAAAGAAAAGCATTCTTCCGTTTCCGAAGAGGAAATTAAAGAAGTTAATGATGATGAATTTAATTTGCCGGGTAAACATGATAATCCGGATAAAGTCAGCACTACGCAACCGGAGAGCAAGGCGAAAACAGCGCAATATTCTGCCTAGCATCCATCGGTATAATCTCCCATACCGATGATTTACATAGATGAAAGGGGCAGGTGACTGAAGCCTTGTCACCTGCTCGGATAAAAAACTTTGGTAATATCCTCGTCTTATTCTTGTTCGCTTTGTTATTTGGAACGGTCATTGTTATATAGAAAAGGAGGTAACTATGTTAAGTTGGTCTATTACATTCTTAGTCGTCGCTATTATTGCTGGTGTATTCGGTTTTGGTGGTATCGCCGGTACAGCTACTTCCATCGCGAAAATATTATTTCTTCTGTTTTTAGTCCTATTTGTCGTTTCGCTTATTTTCCGAAGAGGTCGTATATAGATTTAAATCGGTTCATCTTAGGGGGATGACATGAAAGAATCCAATGTTCTATATATTTTTTCTTGTCTAGCCGTCATTGGATTAATTTTTGTTTGTTCCAACGTTCAGGCCAATAACAAAATGATTGCGCAGAATGTGTCTGAATCGAAAATAATAAAAAACGAAAATCCATGGCATCAAGATTTTAACGAATTCAAGAATAAAACTGTTGTTCAATTGGAGAGGTTAAATAAGTCCAGTGCGGACGGAGTGGAACGAATAAAAGCAGGCCTCAACACTTTCATAATCAAAACAGATCATTTTTTAAAACGCTTAAGAAATAAATATTATCATTGGCAGGCCGAAACCAGGATAAAAAATTTAGTAGCAAAGACCGGAAAATTAGAAGATAAAGTCGCTGGCATGGATGAAAAAAATATCACCCTTTTTAAGAAAGATTTCTCTGCATTCTCTGATTTAGCCAATGAAGCCCGAAACGAATTAGATAAACTAAAAGAACATAATGAGCGGAATAATTTTCAGCCGGCATCTTTATCTTTAGAAAAAGTAGAAACAGTTTCATATCGTTTGGAACGGGATGTTAAGTTGGCTGAGTCTAAACAAAAATTGAATGATTTTTCGGAAAAAATCAAAGATCTTAAGACAAAAGAAGTCCTCGTCACAAAAGATGTATCTTTTGAATTTAAGGAAAATCTGAATAACTTAGAACGGAAATTAGTGGTCGTTAAAGGAAATATTGATAAATTAGACAAAGCAAATAAAAACAATCTTGGGAAAACCATTAAGAATGTTGATTTAAATTTTAAGGAAATTGAGCAAACATACAACCAAACTATGCGTCTGGCCGGAAGCAGTTGAAAGGAATATATGAAATCTAAAAACAAAAATAAAATTACAGAAAAAGAAATTGATGAAACTCTCAAGGAATCTTTTCCAGCCAGTGACCCACCAGCGTGGACCGTGGGAACAGCGACGAAAGAAGAGGAAAGAAACATCAAAAAAATCCCTAGGAAGAAATAATCCCGCCCGTTTAACCTTGCCTTTATTTTTTAAGACTAATTTAATATCACTTCGAATGCGTCATGGAATTTTCAATTTCCATATCCGAGGGGTGATTTTTTATCCACAAATTTTGTCAGATGATTCTTACAGCAAGGTCTCGTAAATCCTACTTTATTATCAGCTTAAGCTGATAGATGAAAATATGAATATGTTTAGAATAAGTAACAGATAGGAGGATCAACATATGCTAAGAAGTTTAAAAGGAATCAGCGGATACAAAATTAGAAGAAGTGGAGAAAATATTGGAAAGATTAAGGATTTTTATTTTCATGATGACGATTGGGCTATTAGTTATTTAGTTGGAGATATAGGACTAGGTTATTGGAAAAGACGGGAAGTATTGATTCCTCCGTCAGACCTTTGGGGTAGTGCGGATGATAAAAACAGAACTTTTCATCTATTATTTGGTGAGCAGTTAAATAAAAATTTTATCACTGCAGATATGCACAAACCTTTATCTAAAGAAAATCTACTGACAACACTCGTTAATCATAAAGAGGATATTCGATTAAGGAGTGCTAATAAAACCATGGGATATCACATTCAGGCGAATGACAGCGAATTTGGTCACGTTCAGGATTTTATTGTGGACGACAAGATATGGAAAATACAGTTTATTCTGGTGGCTGTACGCAATGGTTGGCCGGGCAAAGAGGTGTTGATTCCCAGAAATCATATTAAAAGAATTGATTGGCAGAGCGGAAAAATACACGTCGATCTTTCTAAGAAAAATATTATTGCTCGTCCAGACATAGACGAGGTCGTGGCCGGTAAATTTGAGGTACTAAAATAAATTTGGGAGGATACACTGTCAAAGAAAAATAAAAAATATATAAATTTCGTCGAGAAACACGTGGCGATTCCCAAAATTAGAGGGACGAAGCATGTTCAATAAATTTTTGTGGAAACATATTATCCGACGTTTAGCACGTGTTCATGGTTACTTAGATCCCATCGCTTTAATTGCCAAATTGAGCCGCTTTGCTCAACCTTCCGAGGTTCTTACTCCGTCGGAACTCGTTCGGGCTGCGGCTGTTTTACACGCGAGAGGTTTGATTAACGCGCAGGTTATACAACACAATTTAGACTGGGTATGGCCTTTCTGGGTCAATAAACAGTTTGATCCTCACGATTCTTCCTTCATTCCTAGATCCTTTTCCCTAACCCACATCAATTTAACCCATCGAAATTGGACCGCCGCAGGTCAACCGGATGTCGAGGAGACTCCTCTGGTTGATCCTCGCGGCTTGGTCACTCCTTTCTGGGACAGTTGGTCGATTGATGCGTGGATTACGAATGAAAGAAGCGAGAATTTAATTCCGTCACGGATGAAGACGGCTAAACAGTCTTTGAGTTTGGAAAATAACTGTATCGTCACGGAAATTTCTAACGGATCTATGCATTTAATCTCACGTGTTGATATGACAATAGAAGGGGAATTTCCGACGTGCCGCATTCACGTTGTGGCAGAGGGAAATATCGATGATAGCCTGGTGATTTCGCTGCGGCCATATAACCCTGAAGGAGTGAGCTTAGTTAAAGATATAGCCCAGCTCGAAGGAAAATCTGGCTGGAAAGTAGATAAGTTTCATGAAATTTACTTTAATGCTTCACCGGAACGTTATGCTTTTTCGAATTATGAAAGTGGAGACGTTTATCATCGTCTATACAAAAAGGATATAAAAACTGATATCCATTGTTCCCACGAAATGAGCAGCGCGGCGGCGATATTTCCATTAGGCGCGGAAAAAAAGAAAGAATTGATTATTACTATTCCCTTGCAAGTAAAAACATTAATCGCGAAAAAACCTGTAGCTTCGCCTCAGACATGGGCAGAATGTCTTAAGGGCGCTTGTCAAGTGCAGATACCCGACGAGAAATTTAAATTTTTATTCGATGCATCGACGCGCACGCTTTTGATTCATACCGCTCAAGATGTGTACGCCGGTCCGTACACGTACAAACGATTTTGGTTTCGCGACGCTGTTTTTATTACTTATACTCTACTTTGCTGTGGATTTCATAAACGGGCGGAGCGCATTATTGATCAGTTTGAAAAAAGACAAATGCTTTCCGGTTATTTCGAATCACAAGAAGGTGAGTGGGATTCAAATGGCCAGGTCTTATGGCTTATTCACAAGTATTGTCAAATGACCAATCAGAAGCCAAAAGATAATTGGAAAAAGATGATCCATAAAGGCGCTAAATGGATCATGCACAAGCGGCTTTCCGAGCATTCTGACAAAATACACGATGGACTAATGCCTGCGGGTTTTAGCGCCGAACATTTTGGCCCGAATGACTATTATTATTGGGATGATTTTTGGTGCCTAGAAGGTTTAAAGGGAGCTGCCTACCTTTTTGATCAGTATGGTGATAAGAAATTTTCGAGAACTTTACTTAAAGAGGTGAGAAGATTTTCCGCTTGTATTGAAGAAAGTTTAAATAAAGTCGAGAAAAATACCCAGCAGGCCGCCATGCCATCTTCGCCGTACCGTCGATTAGACAGTGCTTCCATTGGGACTTTAGTCGCAGGATATCCTTTACAGTACAAAAGCGCTAATGACTATCGGTTACTGGAAACCGCTAATTATTTAATTGATCATTGTTTAGTCCATAATGGTTTTTTTCACGATATGAGCCATTCGGGGATTAATCCATATCTAACTTTACATATTGCTCAGATTTTATTAAGGGCGGGTGATAAAAGATATTTTCGGTTGATGAAAGGTATCGCGGATTTAGCATCGCCCACCGGTCAATGGCCCGAAGCGGTTCATCCAATAACCAAGGGCGGTTGTATGGGCGATGGACAGCACGCCTGGGGGGCGGCGGAATGGTTGATGATGATCCGCAATTGTTTTGTCAGAGAAGAAGAAAAAGAAGGTAAATTAATTCTATGTTCAGGCATCCCTGTCGAATGGCTAAGGCAGGCGGATACAATATCTTTTGGTCCGACGTCAACTATATACGGCGAGATCTCATTAAAACTAAAAGCTCATCCCGAAGGAATTATTGTTGAATGGGACGCCAAATGGCATAATCAAGAACCCACTATTGAAATTAATTTCCCGGACCTTAAAAAATCTCCATTTAAGAATAATGGAAAAAAAGGGTCAATCAAAATAAAAGATCCGTTCGTGTTTAAAAATGATTTTTTGAAATAAAGAAGGTACAATGGATCAATGAATACCGCAAGTATAGTTAAAAAGCATGGATTAAAAATATTAATTGTCTTTGTCTTTCTAGTGTTCACGTTTATTGTTATCCGCCATATGAACATAGATTTTTCGGCATTTACTATGGATGATCTCAAGTCGCAGATCAATTCATACGGCGTGTGGTCACCGATTGCCTTCATTGCGCTCTATCAGCTCCGACCTTTTATTTTATTGCCGTCGACATTGTTTACTTTGGCAGCTGGCGCAATTTGGGGTTGGACCGGCTTAGTATTTATCATGCTAGCTGATGTTATTTGTGCGGCTTGGGAGTTTTTTGCGGCACGTTACGTCGCTCATGATACGATACGAAACATCGTCGGGGAACGGATGAAAAAATTGGATGACCGGATGGAAGCCAACGCTTTTATGTGCGTTTTTCTGATACGTCTAATTCCCAACGTCGCGCTTGATATACAAAATTTGGCGTTCGGACTAACAAAGATAAAGTTCAGCAAGTACATATTAGCGACTTTTTTAGGTTTACTGCCCGGGAAGATGATAATGATTTATTTCGGAGATTCATTTTTGGACGTGTTTAAAAATCCGAGCGAATGGTGGAAAATATTGATACCTGTCCTTTTGTCGGTGGGAATGTATTTATTATTGCGGAAAAAAGTAAGTTGTCAGAAATGAAATAAGGAGTTTAAATGAATATTGTTATGATGACCAACACGTATAAACCTATTATGGGAGGTTTAGAGAAGTCCATTGAGATATTTTCCAAAGAATACCGTAAGCGCGGGCACAAAGTTTTAATTATTGCGCCTCAATTTGAGAATACTCCTCTGAAAGAAAAAGATGTTTTTCGTGTTCCAGCTATTCAGAATTTTAATCACACTGATTTTTCCGTCGAGCTTCCTATGTCGACAAACCTTAATTCTACACTCGAGAATTTTAAACCGGATATCATCCATGCCCATCATCCTTTTTTGGTGGGTGATACGGCGTTAAGAGCTTCAGCGAGATTTAACGTCCCTATCGTCTTTACGAACCACACGCTATATGAGGAAAATACCCATTATATTCCGGGCGATTCAAAAGCAATGAAGACGTTTGTGAAAAGATTAGCTAAAGGATACGCGGATTTATGCGATCGGGTGATTGCGCCAAGCCAAAGTGTTGCCGATTTATTGATTGGGAGAGGCGTAAAAACACCGATAGAGGTTTTACCGACTGGAATTTACCTGGATGATTTTGAAAAAGGTGATGGAAAAACTTTCCGTAAATTCTTTAATATTCCGCAAAATGCTTTTGTTGTCGGGATCATTGGAAGAGTAGCGCCGGAGAAAAATATTCCCTTTTTAGCCAAGGCCGTTACAGAATTCCTAAAGAAAAATTCTAAGGCTTATTTTCTCGTCGTAGGCGGAGGCCCATCATTGGAAGAAATAAAAACAGATTTTGAAAAGAATAAACTTTCTGAGCGTCTCATTTGCACCGGTCCATTAAAGGGGAAACAG
>JAGOSC010000065.1 GCA_018062515.1 Candidatus Omnitrophota bacterium | reverse complement strand
ACCGCCTTAAAGAATTCACTTATAATATAGAAACGCCTGATATTTTCACTGCCCCGCTTGGGATATATGAAGAACTAGTTAAGAATAAAGATGGTGCGTATAGTCTGACTAAACGCGACGGGACAAAATATGATTTTGATGTCGAAGGGAAGTTATCATCCATAGTTGACCGTAACGGTAATGCGATAAATTTTAAATATACAGCCAGTAAACTACCGATTATCGGACACTCGGAATATTTTAACAATAAGATCATAGGAGTTCTTGCCCTTGATTACCAACTAATACAAGTCACAGATTCTGTCGGACGCGATTATCAAATTAACTATAATGAAGACGGCCGAATATCATCCATTGTTGATTATGCCGGACGGACTTGGATCTTTACGTATGAAAATGATAATTTGAAGAGTGTAACGACTCCGACTACACCGCAATATCCATCAGGTTTAATAACGATTTACACATATGATTCTAAACATAATTTGGAAAGCGTTACAGATCCAAAAGGTCAAACGTTTCTCACTAATCACTATGATTCCTATGATCGTGTTATTTCCCAAAATTATGGACAAGGATCCTCCAATATTGTGTATGACTTGACGAACAAAAAAACAACCATATCTGATTTTAAAGGCCATGTCACCGAGTGGACGTACAACGCAATGGCACATCTCATTCAGCGCACGGATTTTAGACCTGATGATCCTATCAGTGGATATACGACCACGTGGACGTATACGGATAAAATGGAAGTTGCTCAGGTCACATACCCTAAAGGAAATGGGACAATATTCACATATAATATCAATAATACCAATCCGCGCAGCCGAGGTAATCTACTGCAAATCCGTCGCAAAACAAATATGGCAGCAATTGAGGACACCACGAACGATATCGCTACCAATTTCACTTACGAAACACAATTCAATCAAGTCAAAACCATGACTGACCAAAAAGGTAATGTTACTGCATACACGTATGATTATGAACTTTCTTCGGATGATTTGCGTTATGGAACCAAAGGCAATTTGGTTAAGTTAGATGAACCTTCATTGAATGAACGAAGTCCGACAACATGGTTTAGACACAATAGTTACGGCCAAATCACCGAAGTCCAGGACCCGGATAATATTATTACGGAATATACTTATTTCCCATCGACTGGACAGTTACAATACGTAAAACAAACCGTTACCGGAATGAATACGGTCACACAAATGACATACGATATCTTTGGAAATTTAGACACATGGACAAATGCTCTCATGCACACAACCGACTTAAATTATAATGAATTGGGTTGGTTAATCGAAGAGATTAGCCCACAAGGTTATAAAACTAAATATACCTATGACGAAAACAGCAATGTGACGAAAGTCGAACGTCAATCCGATACTGCCGAAAAACAATGGCAGACAACAAACTTCACTTATAATACTTTCGGCCACGTTGAAACGATCACGGATCCGCTAAACCGGGTGATCACGCTAGGTTATGACAAATAATCATAACCGTACCATAATTTAAGTACTTGTTTAAAAGAAGAATTATTCTTGAAGTAGAGCTCCTTTTAAGTTACACCACTGAAAATCCTACCTTTTTATGCCTTTTCATTATCTGATGTTATTCTTCGATTGACAGATGATTCTCTATTTGTTAACCTAACGATACTATAAATACCATATTAGTATTGTATGTAGTTAATGGAGAGAAGACATGCCTAATGACGCGACCCGCGAACGAATACTCGATACGGCGATGAACCGCATGCTGAAATACGGTTACCGTAAAGCCACCATGGATGAAATTGCTCAAGATTTAGTGATGAGCAAGAACACTATTTATAAACATTTCCAAAGTAAAATCGAAATAGCTGAAGCCCTTTTTGAACGCTTACAAAAGGAAATCAATCATGAGCTTTCTCTTATAGAAGAAAGCCATCAAGACCCGGTTGAAATCATTTCCAAAAATATTTTCTTTCTGCAACAGCGATTAACCCCGTGGTTTGAACATTTTTTAGGAGATATCAAATCGGAATTACCGGATTTATGGGCGAGGTTTATCAATTTCCGCAATGAAAAAATATTAGAAATTAAAAATGTCGTCAAAAACGGAATCAAGAAAAAGAAATTTAGAAAAATTCATTCAGCCCTGGCTGTCCGCATGTATATGGGAGCCATTGACCATGTCCTTAATCCGGAATTTTTGGAAAGAGAAAAAATTTCATTTTCAGACGCGATCGAAGGCGTATTAGATATTTGGTCACATGGAATCATAAAGGAGAGACTGCAATGAGAAAACTGTCTTTAATCTTATTTCTAATTTTTACTTTCCCGTTAAATAGTTCCGCGGATATTACCGTGGCTGTCGCGGCGAATGTTCAATATCCGTTTGAAGAACTTAAATCCATCTTTGAAAAAGAAACTGGAATAGCGATAAGACCAGTTTTTGGATCATCCGGTAAGTTTACAACTCTGATTAAAAATGGTGCGCCATTTGATATTTTTATTTCTGCTGATATGGACTATCCACTGTCACTTGACCTAGAAGGATACACTTATAATACGCCCCAGATTTATGCTTATGGTTATCTAGTCCTGTGGACAATGGATAATATTGATTTGTCGAGAGGAATTGAGATTCTAACATTACCGGATATTAAAAAAATTGCCATTGCTTTTCCAAAAACAGCGCCTTACGGCCGTCAAGCCGTGAACGCACTTGAGTATTATAATCTTTATACTCAAGTAGAGAAAAAACTTGTTTACGGCGAAAACACGGCTCAAACAAATCAATTCATCACGACGAAGGCTGTTGACGTAGGAATCACATCCAAGTCAGCGGTCCTCGCACCTAATATGGAAGGTCAGGGAAAATGGATTGAAATCGATAAAAATTCTTATGAGCCGATTGCTCAAGGTGCCGTTATTCCTAAATATGCAGAGAAAAAAAATCTCGTTGAAGCGAAAATGTTTCTTGATTTTCTCTTGTCGGAAGAAGCAGGAAATATTTTTAAAAAATATGGATACACTTTACCGATAAAGGAATGAGATATGAATAAACTAAAAGGAAAAATCATTGATATACAATCCTCTGATCATATTTCGATGGTATACGTTGATGTCGACGGGGATATTCTAAGTTCCATTATTCTAGAAGGGAAGAAAGGCCCGCTCAATTATCAAATCAAAGACAATGTCACGTTACTTTTTAAAGAAACGGAAGTCGGTATTGCCAAAGATTTGACAGGCATGATCAGTCTGAGAAACCGTTTCCCGGCGATCATTACGAAAATCGATAAAGGCCCAATTCTCGCCAAGATAACCTTGGCTTATAAATGTCACACCATTGAATCGATTATCTCGTCGCAGTCAACCGCCTCAATGAAATTAAAAGAGGAAGATGACGTCGAGTGGCTGGTAAAAACGAATGAAGTGACGTTGATGAAGGATCCAAAATGAGTTTTGATTATGGCCCACTGATATTAACGTTTAAGTTGGCAATTGTCACGACGCTGATCCTTATGGTCGTAGGCATTCCGCTAGCCTATTGGGTCGCCTTTACCCGGTGCAAATGGAAATATTTTGTTGAACCACTTATCAGCATGCCATTAGTTTTACCGCCGACAGTCCTTGGTTTTTATATCCTTTTGTTATTCAGCCCACGCTCATTTCTGGGAAACTTTCTCGAGACATTTTTTCACGTTCAAGTCGTTTTTACCTTTTTAGGATTAGTGATTGGTTCTGTATTGTTTAGTTTGCCATTTATGGTAAATCCGATTAAAGCGGGGCTTCAGAGTTTTCCAAAATCTTTAATCGAAGCTTCTTACGCATTAGGTAAATCACGACGAGAAACGCTGATAAAAGTAATTCTTCCCAATATCAAACCGGCTTTGCTGACAGGCATTGTCATGGCTTTCGCTCATACGATTGGAGAATTTGGCGTAGTCTTAATGATTGGCGGCAGTATTCCTGGCGATACACGCACGGCTTCCATCGCTATTTTTGGAGAAGTGGAGGCGTTAAACTACACGAACGCGCATTTTTATTCGGCGATTTTATTTTGTGTTTCATTCATCATTCTATTTATTTTGAATTCCATTAACCGAAAAGCATTCGATATCATTCGATGATAAAAATAAAAGCCAAGAAACACTTAATAACCAGTCATGGACCGATTCAACTTGACGTGGATTTTCAAATTCACGACGAAGAATTTATAACCCTTTTTGGTCCGTCGGGATCGGGGAAGACAACCATCTTACGAATGATCGCAGGTTTGACTGATCCGGATGAAGGATATATTCAGGTGGATGATGAAGTTTGGTTTGATAGTGCTAAAATAATCAACAAGCCTATCCAAGAAAGAAAAATCAGCTTTGTTTTTCAAGACTACAATCTTTTTCCAAATATGACGGTCCAAGAAAACTTAGAATACGCTTTAGCCGATAAAAAGGATGGACATTTAATAAGTGAATTTTTAGATTTGGTTCATTTAACCGAATTAAAAGATCGTCGACCGCAAGCGCTGTCCGGCGGACAAAAACAGCGAGTAGCGTTGGTCCGAGCTTTCTTAAGAAAACCAAAAATATTTTTACTGGACGAGCCTTTGTCGGCGCTGGATTTAGAATTACGTTTAAAATTGCAAGATGAAATTCTTAAACTATATAACCGTTTTAAACTTCCTACCATCTATGTCACGCACGATTTAAGTGAGATCTTTAAACTTTCTAATCAAATTTTTATCTTAGAACAAGGCAAAATTGTCCGTTCGGGAAAGCCAGGCGATCTTTTCGGGGAGGATACATGGAGCGGAAAATTTAAATTTGTCGGGCATATCTTGCAGATTCAGAAAGAAGATTTTATGTCGATCATTACGGTTCAGATTGGAAATAGTATCACTAAAGTCGTAGCGACGGAAGAAGAGGCGCATGATTGGCATTCTGGTGATCGTGTTCTCGTCGCGTCCAAAGCATTTAATCCAATAATTTCAAAAATATAAAAAAATAATTAAGCTCATTTTATTATTTTCTCAATCCGCCAAATCAGACGTTGAATGAAATGACCTATTTTTGTCATTCGGTAACGCTGACTGAGACGATAGAATAAGGAGACAGCTCGATCAGGAACATACGATATCGACGAGGATCGGGGCCCGGACGTTGTAATGAATGTGTTCAGAACTGATGAAAACTTATCGAAAAAAAGTTTATGGATATTCTTATGTCCATTACCCGTCAAACTACTATGCGAAATAATCATCGGATTAGTATTAATTTCCCAAGTTTCAATCTTTCCGTCAAGAATACCAAAATCAATTCGGCCGTATTGAATGCCCGCTGCCTTAAATATTCTACGTAACTCATTTTCATAGGGATTAAGAAGGAAAAAATCGATCTCTTCTGAAAGAAACAATTCCTGCATATTTTTCGGATATTTCTGCACCCAGTCCGTTCCAAACAAAACATGACGGGGAATAATGGTTTCACCGACTATGAAGGCCGCATATTTACGAAAAATCCCATCTTGTCCAGCCACATGACAGTACTCTGTGACCATCCAATCCTCAAGATTTTCATTTTTATGCCTCAATTCGGCTAATGTTTCCTCAGTTTCCATAACCGAATTAAGCAATTGTGTTTGCGGACCACGGTGATCATTGGCTTTCCGTAAAAAGACAGGAAACCGGGCATTGGAATAATTTTCGTTCAATGGATAAACGTTAAATGAATTTAAACCAATATCATAGAGGTTTTTCAGGAGAGGATAACGGCTTAGGGTAACAGAAGGATTATTTAAAAAACGGTAATGTTTATTCTCGCCGGATAATTTTTGATGAATACGGATAACCTCCTCGCGGAGACTACCCTGAAGCAATTCAATGTCGCTATAAATATATAATCCCGCGGGGAAAAATTTCTTCTTTATGAAGGATTCATAAGTGACCGGAAGGATATTCCGGGCCTGAATTCGTCCCCATAAAGCTAAATATTGATCAATGGGATGTCGATTTTTCTTCGTTGATAAGAAATATATTTTCATTGTTCGAAAATCTACCCTTAGTCTATCTTTTCGTTTGCCTTGTTGCAGAAGCTTAGGTAATATGATTGAAAACAATCACCAACTTCCTTATTATTCATGAAATGCAATAAACCGCAAACGATTTTTTTTCTGCCCATCTTACTGATTATCATCGTCGGATTTTTAATCTATTCGAATTCACTTCATAATGGTTTTCATTTCGATGATATGTTCTTCATTGTTGACAAGCCTGAGATACGAAATATTGATGATGTCAACGCTATTTGGCATGCCCATTCGCATCCCGCGCGATTTGTCGCATTTTACACTTTTGCATTAAATTATCATTTTCATCAATACAAAGTTTTTGGTTATCATGTATTTAATCTGATCATTCATCTTATCAATGCCTTATTGGTTTGGTGGATGGTTCAATTAATCTTTTTAACACCTCGCATGAGAGAGGACCCGCTCAATCGCGTTAAAAAATGGCTTGCCTTATTCGCTGCGTTAATTTTTGTCGCTCACCCTTTACAAACTCAAGGGGTCACGTATATTTGCCAGCGCTTCGCTTCTTTAGCGACGCTATTTTATTTATTATCAATTTGTTTGTTCCTTAAAGGCCGGTTGAAGGTAGGTTGGATTAGTTTTACTTATTTTTTCGGTGCCGGCATATCAGCCCTATTGGGCATGTTCACCAAACAGATTGTCTTTACTTTGCCGATCATTTTGATTTTAATCGAACTCATATTTATACGAAAAGATAAAGTAAAGTGGCCGGTGATTATTTTTACCGCGTTATTCTTATTGATTGTCCCCAGTATTTTTTCATTTAACCCGTCGATATTAAATATCCATCATGCCTCTGAATCTCACGATGGAGATAGGCTCACGCCGACGATTTACTTCCTAACTCAAATGCCCGTTTTACTTACATACCTAAAATTATTATTCTTTCCGATTGGGCAAAACGTAGATTATGATTTCCCGGCGTATTCCCATTTTTTTGTACCGCAGGTTTTCCTTCCATTTTTGTTATTAAGTATAATTTTCCTTTCGTCGCTGATGATACTCAAACGCCACCGCTTATTAGCCTTTGCTATTTTATGGTTCTTTGTAACCATCAGTGTTGAATCAAGTTTTATTACCATTAAGAATGTGATTTTTGAACATCGTATGTATTTACCCATGGCCGGTTGCGCTATTTTTCTGACAGTCCTAATTTTCAAAATCGTACGCGAAGAGAAGAGAGCTGTTTTTATTTTATCGACTATCGTCATCGTCTTAAGCGTCTTAACTTATCAACGCAATTTTGTCTGGAGAGATGGCATTACGCTTTGGTCCGACGTCATCAAGAAATCACCGGAAAAAGGGCGACCGCATGTTAGTTTGGCCATAGCCTATATACAGGATGAAAAACTCAACGAGGCCTTGGATCAACTAAACTTAGCCATTAAATATTCGCCCCAGGATTATAAGGCTTACAATAATCTTGGTTTGGTTTACAACAAAAAGGGTTTATATGAGGAAGCTATCAAGGAATATAGTCACGCGATTGAATTAAAGGCGGATAATCCGATTAGTTATAGCAATCGTGCGGATGCTTACCGGGAAATTGGTCAAAATGAAAAAGCTTATCAAAATTACAATGAGGCCATACGGCTCAATCCGCGGTATGCCGAAGCTTATATTAACCGCGGAGTGTTCTTCGGAAGAAATGAAAACTTGGAACTGGCCCTGAAAGATTTTATGACTGCCATTCAAATTAATCCTACATTGCCAGAATCCTATAATAATCGCGGGATCGTTTATCAAAGACAAAGATTTTTTGATTTGGCTCAAGCCGATTTCACACACGCAATCCGCATTAAACCGGATTACGCTGACGCGCTTTATAATCGAGGGAATGTTTATAAAGAGACTGGCCAATTTCTTGAAGCGCTCGACGACTATAATCGCGCCTTAAAAATAAGAAATAATTATTCCCAAGTGTACAATAATCGCGGTATTATCTATGGTCTTGACGGAAAAGATGATTTAGCGTTACACGATTTTAACTTAGCCACTCAATACGACCCTAATTATTCAGCCGCCTACTTTAATCGTTCTTTGGTATATCTAAAGCAAGGATCGTATCAAGAGGCCTTGGATGATACCCTTAAAGCGAAAAAATTAGGAAAAGAAATTAATGATCTTTACATTCAACAGATTGAATCCCTCCTTAAAAAACAAAAAAAGTAGACGAACCGATGCATGAACAGCACCTCAAAAAAATAGCACAGGAATTAAGAATTCCTTATGAAAAAATCGAAGCAACGGCTCGACTTCTCGACGACGGGGACACGATTCCGTTCTTATCGCGTTACCGCAAGGAAGTCACCGGAAATCTGGACGAAGTGGCAATTACCAGCATCCGAGACCGGCTCGCGCAATTAAGAGAGATGGATAAACGCCGCGTGACGATTCTTTCATCGATTCAAGAACAAGGTAAATTGACCGATGAATTAAAAAAGAAAATTGAACAAGCCGAAACATTGGCTGTTTTAGAAGATATTTATCTGCCTTACAAACCGAAGCGCCGCACCAAGGCCACCGTTGCCAAAGAGAAAGGTTTAGAACCGTTGGCTAAACTTATTTTTGATCAAACAGGTTTAGATGCTAAAAAGCTCGAGGAAGAAGCTGCTAAATTTATTCATCAACAAAAGGTCAGCGAATCAGCCGAGAAAAAAGAAGATTTATCCGTCAACAACACAGAAGAGGCTTTGGCTGGAGCGCGGGACATTATTGCAGAGTGGATTAGTGAGAATGCGAACGCCCGTGCACAATTGCGAAAACTCTATCAAGATGAAGCTATGGTATCCTCGAAAATGGTGCGTGGAAAGGAACAGGAAGGTATTAAGTTTAGAGATTATTTTAATTGGGAAGAAAAAGCCTCAACTACTCCGTCTCATCGTATGCTCGCTGTCCGTCGAGGAGAAAAAGAAAAATTTCTTATGGTCCGCATGACCATTCCGGCTGATCAAGGTATTGCCTTATTAGATTCCCTTTTCGTTAAAGGCAATGCCGCCGATTCCCGTCAGGTCAGCGTCGCTGTGGCCGACAGTTTTAAAAGGTTATTAGACCCGTCTTTAGAAACAGAACTACGACTGGAATTAAAAAAGAAAGCCGATGAGGCAGCTATTCAAGTCTTTGCCAGCAATATGCGTGAACTTTTAATGGCGCCGCCGCTGGGTGAAAAGAATGTCATGGCCGTCGATCCGGGTTTACGCACCGGATGTAAAATTGTTTGTCTGGATAAACAAGGAAAATTATTAACGAATACAGCGATTTATCTCGTTGGATCCGATTCTCAAAAAGAACAAGCTGCTAATGAAACGATTAATCTTTGTAAAAAATATAATATTGAAATGATTGCCGTCGGGAATGGAACAGCCTCGCGTGAAACAGAGCAATTTCTAAAAGGCCTAAAGTTTCCTACCAAAATACCGGTGGTTATGGTTTCGGAAAGCGGGGCATCCATTTATTCAGCGTCAGATGTTGCCCGTGAAGAATTTCCTGACTATGATGTTACCGTGCGCGGCGCAGTATCGATTGGTCGACGGCTTATGGATCCATTAGCTGAGTTAGTCAAAATTGATCCCAAAAATATCGGTGTCGGTCAGTATCAGCATGATGTTGATCAGCATTTACTGAAACAATGTTTGGATGACGTGGTGATTAGTTCGGTTAATCAAGTCGGTGTTGAGGTCAATACGGCGAGTAAACAATTACTCATGTATGTATCCGGCTTAGGGCCGGCCCGCGCTCAAATGATTATTGATTATCGCAACGCTCATGGCCCGTTTCAATCCCGTGAAGAATTTAAGTCTATTACGGGTTTAGGAACTAAAGCCTTTGAACAAGCCGCCGGGTTTTTAAGAATACGCAATGCGCCTAATCCTTTGGACTCCAGCGGCGTTCATCCGGAAACGTATATGATCGTCGACAAAATGGCTAAAGATATCGGCTGTGAAATCAAAGATCTGACGACAAATGAAAGTTTTCGAAATAAAATTGATTTGAATAAATATGTCACGGAAAATGTCGGACTACCGACTTTACGTGACATTAAAGAAGAATTGGCCAAACCTGGACGAGATCCGCGTGAACCATTCTCGATATTTTCCTTCAAAGAAGGGGTTGAAACAATCAATGATTTAAAAGAAGGGATGAAACTTTCCGGAGTAGTAACGAATATCACCGCCTTCGGCGCGTTTGTGGATATTGGTGTTCATCACGACGGGCTGATTCATATCAGTGAATTATCGAATCGCTTCGTGAAAGATCCGCATGAAGTGGTTAAAGTTCATCAAAAGATCGATGTTACTGTTTTGCAGATTGATATGGAACGGATGCGGATTGCCTTATCCGCCAAGAAGTGATTTGACTTTATTCAATAATTGTTCGATCTCGAAGGGTTTAATCAGAAAATCATCTGGTTTTAAAAAACGCGGGTTTCCGCCCGTCGGGGATTTCATTAAGGCCTGCGCTGTACACATGAGAATGGGAATTTTTTTGGTGGATTCGGCTGATTTCCAGCGATGGACAAAGACATCGCCGTTTTCGCCGGGAAGACGGTAATCGATGATAATAAGATCGGGCTTTTGCCGTTCAACCCATTCAATGGCTTCTTCGCCGGAGTTGACGCTCTGAACGTCATATCCACGTTTTATTAGAATATCCGTGGTCAGCTGAACGATTTCCGATTCATCATCCACCATTAAAATTGTTTTTTTCATCACTTTATCTCTTTTGTTCATTTTAGGGTAAATATGAAAAGAATCAATAACGAATAGCGGATATGCTGTTGACAAGAAATTGACCGGATTGTACGATAAGTTTTAAGTAAAACCTCGAAGGATAATTATGACGTTAAAAATCGCCATATCCGGATCAACCGGCCTGGTTGGAACAGCCGTTTCCGATTATTTTAAACAAAAAGCCGAAATTATTCCGATTGTACGGTCGCATCAGTCATCCGCACAAGCTGGTCAAAGTATCTCAATGGATATTCAGAATCAAACCATTGACTTAAGTACCCATAAAATTTATACAGTAGCAGGTAAAAATGAATCGCCTACCATTACAACTGAGATTAACTTGATTCAAGATAAATTATTGAATAAAAATCTGCCCTTGAATCGTAGTTTAATAAAAATTGATGCCGATGGCACCCATTCGGAAGCCTATTGGAAGAGAGAATTTGGCGCTGCTTATCTGTGGTTATTTTCCGATGAAAATTTAAGCATACCGAACTTTCAAAAAAAAAGACTAAACGTAATCGGAAACTCAAACACCATTTGGGCAGAAGGTCTAGATAATGAAAATGAAGTTTTTACTATTTATGATTTATCTGGTAAAATCTTAGAATCCATTGTTTTAAAAAATGGAAAAAATGATTTAAAAAACAATTATTCCGAAGGTATTTATATCCTTAAAT
>JAGOSC010000064.1 GCA_018062515.1 Candidatus Omnitrophota bacterium | reverse complement strand
AAAGGACAAGCACATAGACCAAATAAAAATGAAAATAGCCAGGAAAATAAAGAACCGTTTCAAAACTGGCTTTGTCCGGTCCAGAAATAATATAATAAATAAAGGTAATGCAATGGTATAAATGGCGCCTAAGCTCGACGGGGCCTCAAAACTTCCCGTTGCCCTTCCGCCCGCAGAAATAATTCTTCCCATAAAAAGATCACGGTGCGTTATATAATACTGTAGAAAACTATCCAGAGCCACAGCGACGACTGTCACGGTTAACACCGTCAAGGCGATGTTCACATGCTTGCGGTTCTTAAATGATTCACAGATTAAAAAATAAATAATAAACCATTCGCTGGTCTTGCAAATCAAGCCTTTAATAGCTTGCGCAGAATAATCGCTTAACACGGCCGATATCAGGCCAAATCCTAAAAAAATAAAAATAGGTAGGGTAAGTTTTGTATGAGGCGGCCTTAGAGCTCTCATAAAATTGAGAAGGGACCTTTCCTTTTTATCCAGCTGAGTAAATCCAATGATTCTTTTGACGATCCATAAGGAAAGCGCCATCAGCACAGAGGTTTCAATCACGGCCTTGCTGTATGGCATCCAGAAAATAAGGACATATAAGAGAAATCTAATCCATTGATCAAGGCGCTCAGTCCATTTCATGCGAATCAGTAAGCCCCTTTCCCTCGAATCACGACAGGCAATGTTTCAAATAAAATATTTAAATCCAGCCAAAATGACCAGTTATTGATGTACCAAACATCCCATCTCAATAAACGTGAAAACGAAACGTCGCTTCTACCTCTCACCTGCCATAATCCAGTCATTCCCGGGCGGACTTCGAGCCGTTGTAATTGGCGCAAGTCATCTCTTTCCACTTCGCCCGTCAACAATGGACGAGGGCCGACGAGACTCATATCGCCCTTAATCACATTAATCAATTGAGGAAGTTCATCTAAACTATATTTACGAAGTATTTTTCCAAATGGTGTGATCCGCGGATCCTCTTTAATCTTAAAGATAGGTCCATCCACTTCGTTTCTTGAACGAAGATCGTTTAATTTCTTCTCAGCATCTTGCACCATACTTCTAAATTTCAGCATTCTAAATTTGTAACCTTTACGCCCAAATCGCTTAGAGAGATGAAAAACCGGCCCTGGAGAGTCGAGTTTAATCATAATGGCAATCATTAAAAATAAAGGTGATAAGACAATAAAGATACAAATGGCCAGAATAAAATCAAAAACTCTTTTTCCAAATTGTTGCCGAATCATGTGCATTCCGGAATACTGGAGGACAGGAATAATCCCGATATTCGAGTTAGAAAATCGCCCGCCGATCAGCTGATAACCGTGCGGAACGACATGCACATCAATGCCAAATTCTTTTGCTTGTTCCAAAACTTCGGACAATTTCGATTCCTCAAGATGAATAGTGATATAGACGCGGGTGATGAACTCTTTGCGGGCAATATGGAAAAAATCCGGAATTTTACCTATCACCGGAACTTTGTTAATTTCCTGGCCCACGGGTTTAAAATCATCCAAGAACCCGACGATAATCAATCCCATGCTTGGCCGGCTTCTAATCTCATCCACCAAAGATGAGCCCACTTTTCCCGCACCGATGATTAAGACATTAAAATTGTTGTATCCGTGAGAAACAATATAATCGACAAAACCCCTTTTTAAGACCCGCCAAATGGACAAATATCCAAATAAAAAGATACACGACGTGGAAAAGATCGATCTCGGAAACCCTTCAATTTTGACCACATAAATGGAAACGATGACAATTAAGGCGGCCAATAAATTGGCCTTCAAAACCTGCCAAACTTCCAGCACCTCCGACAGCTCTCTTTTCGTTTCGTATAGGCCAATCGAATAATTCAAGATGAGAATAACCAGCATCCATAAATGAAAGACTGATCGAAACGGATTATCAGACCAAAAAAATAAATGATAAAAGGATAAATCAAACTTGAGTTTTCCGGGAAGGATAAAACATGTGCAGTAAAAAGCTAAAGCAATGATGATGATATCAATGATGATATAACATAATCGTATCAGGTAGCGTTTGGCGAGTGTATTAACCATATTTCAATAATTCTTTTTTAATCAGATAATAAATAAATTTTATATTTCCCAACAGATAACGTTTCCAGAGACGCTGTGGTTCACTGCATAAACGGTAAAACCATTCCAGACCGCAACGTTTCATCCAATTGGGAGCTCTTTTCTTTTGACCGGATAAAAAATCAAATGCTGCACCTACACCAAAGAGAATCGGAATATTCAATAAACTCCGATGATTGGCCATCCAAATATCTTGTTTAGGAGAACCCAACCCGACCCAAAGAACGTCCGCCTTAGTCGAATTCATTTGATCAACCAATTTCGCTTCTTCCATTTGCCCGACCTTTCGCAAACCCGGCGAATAATATCCCGCAATTTGCAAAGCCGGATACTTTGTTTTTAAATTGGCCATCAACTGTTTTAGCGTATCCTCCACACCGCCGAAAAAAAAATGGCGGTAACCCATATCCTGACTTATTCGACAAAATTCCGGCAGAAAATCCGGACCGCACGTTCTTTGAATCGTATGACTTCCTTTTATCCTTCCCATCCACACCAAAGGAATTCCATCAGGCACGACCATTCCCGCATTGTTGATGATGTCACGGTAAGCGGAATTATTCTGGCAATCGACTAATGTAGATGCCGTAGCAAAACAGATATATGCCTTCGTCTGATCTTTAATCGCCTGTTGGACAAATTGAGTTGTCTTAGAAATATCGGTATCCGCTACTTGGACACCTAAGATATTAATCTTATTAATCATATGTCTTTAATATTTATAATATGCGATCGATGAAAATTACATTGAATATTATCACAATAGTTCAAACTTAAAAAGTTATTTCTGATGAGGTGGGAAAGACTTATGAACGAGGATAATTTTTACTTAAAACATTATTATATATGTTCATTAGAATTTCATAATTGGCGAGAGTTGAAAATTGTTTTTGATATTTAGCTAAAGCCTGTCTTCGCATATTTTCATATTCAGGAGAACTTATACATTGTTTTACTTTATTTGCTAAATCTTGAGAATTTCCAGCCTCAAATAGCATACCGTCTTTCTGATCTTCGATAATTTCCTGAAGACTGCCCAGCCGACTGCCAATAACCGGGACACCGTAAGCCATTGACTCGGCGACAATAAGAGAAAAGGTCTCATAACAAATCGACGGAACGATGACAAACTTTGCGCCCTGTAGTAATTGATTACGCTTATTGTCATCAACATGGCCTAACAATTCCACATTCTGAATTTGATTATTGTGTAAAAGCCCTGATAAATACGCTTTTAGCGGCCCGTCGCCAACAATCTTAAGAGGATAATCCTTAATCTCTTTCCAGGCATTGACCAAGACCTCAACCCCTTTTTCTTCGCTGAGCCGACCTACATAGAGCGCATATCCTTGATCAGCCTTCAATTCTGGAGGTGAAGCATAAAGAAAATTTGGTTTGATAAATATTTTATCTGGCGCAAATCCGGCTTGAAGATATTTACTTTTAGTAAATTCAGTGGCTGTAATAAACGCATCCACTTTATCTTTCCACGTGTTCATTTTGCGATGAGCGCTCAACATTCGTACCAATAAAGCTGAGATAATCCAGGATTTTTGATAACATCTGTGCCATATCCCGTTTAATAAGGAACCTTTTAGACATTTCTCACAAACATGATTGTTTCTAAAAAGCAATCCATTCGCGCATAATGGCCGAAAGTTGTGTAAGCTTTGAACCACGGGCACGCCTTCATCTTGACAGGCATAATACACCGCCGGGGTCATCATAAAATAAATATTGTGGAAATGCGCAATATCCGGTTTAAATTCACGAATGATTTTTCTCAATTCCTGGTAACTTTTATCGGACCAGGCGAGATACCACATAAAACGTGACTTTTCTTTAAAAGGAAAATTCTTCAACTCCGTATTGGAACGAGTATATTTATAGACGGTATGCCCATGCTCTTCCAATAATCTTTGTTCAGCCATCGCGACCGCATCCTCGCCGCCATAATTCTGGTATTGGTTATGTCCAATTAAAATTCTCATCGCTTACCATTTAATTTTTTACGCCAGCTTTTTAATGTATCTCTTAGGCTTTCATCTAAACTAATTTCTTGTTTCCATGATGTGTGTTTCCTTAATTTAGCATTGCTTCCAATCACATCAAAACTTTCTGAACCAGAATTTTCATTTTCACAGATTTCAACATCTATGATCTTAGAAAAAGAGATTAATTTGAAAAGGATGTCTTCCATTATTACAGGAACGGCGGAACAAACATTATAAATATGTCCGTATTTTCCATGTTCAGCCAAACACCATAATGCTGAACAAACGTCATGAATATCCAAAAAGTCTCGTCGTCCTTTTAAATTCATTGTCACCAATGTCCCTTGTTTGTTTCCTTTCTCCAGAGAGACAATTTCTTTAGAAAAACTACCCGCCGCTAATTGTTCCGGCGTGTTGGTTCCGCTGATGTTCGAAATCCGCGCGACGACAATAGGCAAATCTTGAGACGCGTATTTTAAAGACAATTTTGTTTGCTTTAGTTTAACTCGACCGTAATTAGATAATGGTTTAGCCACATATCGTTCATTTATACCTCGGCTATTTTTAAGGGGAATTCCGTATTCAGCGACTGATCCAGCAATGATTATTTTGGCCGGACGACATTTGATTCTTTGTAATGTCGTAAGTAAAACCTTTGTGGTTCCAATATTGGATTGGACCAATGTATTGAAATCATTCATCCGGCCGCCGGCCAAATGAAAAATATAATCTGGTGACAGATGATTTAAATAAAACTCAAGTTTTTTGGGATTAAGTACGTCGAGAACCGATATATTGGGATGATTTGATTTTTTTGCCCTGGCAATTCCATAGACATCGATGGATTTTTTGTATTTCCTTAAATACTGCCATAATGCCTGGCCTATAAATCCGTTGACTCCCGTGATTAGGACTTTCTTTTTCATATAGGACGGGTCTTATTTAGTCAAAAAATTTTTCTTGTATTTTTCGAATATCTCTTGTGAGATTTCAAAATCGTCTAGCCGTCCTAAGTCGAGCCATAAGGCCGTCGTTTTAAAACAACCTATCTTTTTACCGGCGTCCTTCATTCTCAAAACCAAATCCGGCATACCGATATTTTCTTCCTCTTTGATAAAATTCAAGCATCCCTTATTCAATATGTAAACACCAATACTGACAAATGATTTATGCTCTGGCTTTTCGATATAATCAGAAAGATCTCCATTCTCGTCGACTTCAATCACGCCGAAATCTGTCTTTACGACCCTTTCTTTAATGGTGATGGTGGCCATAGCTTTTTTTGTTTTATGATATTTAATCAATTCTTTAAAATTCAAATCCGTCAAGACGTCGCCATTAATAACCAGACAATCGGTATCCATCTGTTTAACAAGCTTGAGAGCCCCTGCCGTTCCCAGAGGTTTATGTTCCATGACATAGGAAATATTGACCCCCCATTTTTTTCCGTCACCAAAATAAGCCTCAATGAGTCCAGCCAAGTGGCCGGTTGAAATGGCAATATTTTTAAGGCCTGCGGCTTTAAGTTGACGAATGATCACCTCACAAATTGGGTAATCACCGACGGGCATAAGCGGTTTTGGAATAACGGCTGTATATGGTCTTAACCGCGTTCCTTTACCTCCGGCGAGAATGACAGCTTGTATTTTTTTAGACATTATAAATATCCGTTTTAAATGCATTCATATTATCTTTGATCCATTGGCATGTTTTCTTTAAGCCTGCCTCTAAACTTACTTCCGGCGTCCAACCTGTTAATTGTTTAAGTTTTTCTGCGCTGCAAATCAAACGTTCAACCTCACTTTTTTTAGGACGCATGCGAGATTGTTCCGTCACGACTTTTACTTTTGACTGCGTAATGTTTTGAATGATTTCAAGCACCTCCGCAATGGTTACCTCGCGTCCACTGCCGGAATTAAGCACCTCTCCTATCGTTTTAGGAGATTCAGCTACTTTCAAAAATGAATCCACCGTATTGGAAACAAAATTAAAATCGCGAGTCGCATCCATATTTCCCAGTTTAATTGTTTTTTGACCAGTATATATTTGTGAAATAATCGTTGGAATGACGGCTCGAGCCGACTGACGGGGGCCGAACGTGTTAAAAGGTCTTAACACAGTCACCGGCAATTCAAATGATCGATAAAAAGATAAAGCTAAACTATCGGCGGCCGATTTTGTGGCTGCATAAGGTGATTGAGGATTAATCGGATGTTTTTCATCAATCGGGGCATATTGGGCCGTACCGTAAATTTCACTCGTCGAGGTATGAACAATTTTTTTTACCCCACACTGTTTGGACGCTTGTAAGACATTGAGCGTGCCTTTCATATTTGTATCAACATAACTATCCGGAGAATGATAACTAAATGGAATTCCAATTAACGCCGCCAGATGGAATACAATCTCACGGTCTTTAACCGCCGTCAGCACTCCGTTTGGGTCACGAATATCACCCGTGAAAACATCCACCTTTTTTAAAATGTTTTTCTCGAAAGAATCCATCCAACCCCACCGGTTGAACGAATTATAAAACGCAAAAGCCCGGACATCCGCGCCAAGACTGACAAGTTTTTCAACAAGATGGCTACCGATAAATCCGTCGGCGCCGGTCACCAATACTTTCTTATCTTTCCAATTCATGGTTGCCTTTTTTTTGTTGCATTTTTAATTGATAATAAGCAAATGTCATTCCGCACAATGTCCAGATGGGAATAGCCGTATAAGGAATTTCCAAAACGATCAAGAAATTACAAGCAACAACCCAGCTTATAATCAACCCGCACAACAATACACCCGTTAATGATCTGATCATCAAAAAATCTTTGATCATGTTAAATAAAATCACAAAAATAGAGATAATAAAAACGACCCCGACAATTCCTGAACGATAAACCAAGTGGAGAAAAGAATTATGTGCCGCTACCCATCCATCACGACCCCATTCACTTTCAGCCCAATGCAATACTTCAAGGCTAATTGATCTTAAAGGTTTTCCAAAACTAAATCCAAATAAAGGATGATATTGTCTATATTCAACCAACATATCTCTCCATATCAATAATCTGAATACCGAGTTATTTGCATCGGCCTCAAAAGTGTCTTTTGACTGTACAGTTTCTTGCTTTTCTTCCTGGATTACAACTTCTTCTCCCACTTCATTCGCGGAAGTTGTCTGTACCGTTGCTTCCCTTTTTGTCTGAACTACAACGTCTGTTCCGGTTTCATGCATGGAAATTTCCGGCTGTATAACCTTCCCATCCGCAGACTGTAATTCAGTCGGTATCGCTAATTCGGGGTGATAGATTTTTACATTTTTATTTTCTGAAAAACTGAATTCACTCTTTTTTTCACGTATTCTGGAGTCACATTCCCTAAAAATTTCACCTATCCCGCTAAAATGAAAAATAGACTTTATCCGCCCCTCTCCAGAAAACTTAACCATAGCTACCACAATGCCCACCATACAGAACACAGCGACCATCAATTTTACTTTATGAGGCCATTTCAAAAAAATATAGGCTATAACAATCATATATAACGAGAAAATTAAATGAGCCAAAATCATCATCCTGGCCGTATCATGAAAAAAATATACATACGGAAGCAAAAACAAAATAATACCACCCATAACAAATTGGCCCAATCGGTTCTTCAAAGTTCCAATCAATATTATAGCCAAAACAAATAATGTTAATGTGTAATAAGCATAGTAATCCTTCTTCAAGAAAATAAAACAAATAATCAGCAGCAATATCACATTAACTATCTGGTGAAAATATTTTCTTTGAAAGAACATATACCCAAAAATGGCAAAGATCGGATAATACATCAGCGCGGCATTTCTTAATGCCAGCGGTCCAAAATGGACATACCCGAAAAAAGTTTTGATCAACACAAATCCAAAATACATCCCGATCAATACATGCCACGAATTAATTTTTATAGGTTTGAATGATAATTTTAAAATAAAAAGGGAAAAACAGAACATTAATAAAAACTCACTGACAAACACCGGAAAATCCAAAAACCCGAACTGGACATGCCTTTCAGCAAATCTGGCGGCAAACAACACATAGCCTATAGACACCAATCCGATAGAGCCGAGGCCGATTATGTCTGTCCACGACGTATTTACATTCTTTACATTCATATTATAAATTTTGGGAATTGATCGTTCGCAGAGAAAGCGCCTTATCAATCTTTTTATTTTTCAGAATTCTGCAGACATTGGGCATATAGCTTAACCCAATACCGAGCACGCTGACAAGAATCATTTTCGGATTTGTATAATCATAGCGTAAGGCTTTACGACAATGAGAACGAGCTAGACGTGAATTTTCACTGATTAATGTCCATGCAACTTGAAAATAAAAACTGGCCCGCGCTTTGTCGGCTAAATGTTGATTGATCCACCCTTGATTAAAATGTTTATCAATAACCGCTAAAGCGCGTTTTAATCTCAAATCATCGGCGCTTTGATTGGTTCCATGCATTCTATATATTCCGAGAACTTCATCCACATACGCCGCTTTATATTTACGGGTTATCCGCAACCACAAATCAAAATCCTCACTGCAACGTAAATCCGGATGTTCATCGAAATTTCCGACATCATTTAGAGCTTCTTTCAAAGCGACAACGGATGAAGAAACAACAAAATTAGCCTTGATCAATCTTTCGTATAAATGGTCCGGCAATTCTGATTGTTTAGGACCCATCACCTTTTCATGTTCAATCTTATCCGGACTCATGACTTTAAATTTACAAAATGAAATCCCTTTTATGCCGTTTGACTCGAGAGCATTACTTTGTAAAGATAATTTATTTGGCAGCCATATATCGTCTGAATCAATGAATGCCACATACTTCCCAGAAGCGTGTTCAATCCCATGATTTCTCGACGCGGCAATGATCCCGTTATTGCGGAATTTTAAATATTTAATTCGATTATCTTTATAGGAGGAAATAATATCGGACGTATTGTCTTCAGAATAATTATCGACGATAATTAATTCCAAATTCTGAAATGTCTGATTTAAGACAGAATCCATCGCTTCTTTAATAAACTGAGCATGATTATATGTCGGCATCACGACGGAGATTAATGGTTCATTCATCTAAGAAGTTTGTCCTTATTTCGTTGACAAAACTCAAGGGTTTGACGAATTTCCCAATCCAAGTCCCCTAATCCGATAAAACCAGTTTTTTTGAGTTTGTCGATATTAAAATGGAACGGCGTAAAAACTTTATCTAAATCTTGCGTCGGCCCTTCAATTTGAATTTCATTTTCATGATATACCTCGTCATAAACGCGGGCAACATTCTCAGCTACTTCCCGGATACTTAAACATTCATCACTGCCTACATTGAATAAACCATCCTGCCACTGATGAATTCCTGTCGTCAGGAAAAATTCAACGGCGCGGACAACGTCACCGAGCGGAATAAAATTTCGGTATTGATTTGATTTAATCGTTAAATGTTTTTTCTCAATAGCATCTCGACAAAAAGCGTTAAAGGCCAAAGTCCAAACGCTTTTTGCAACGCGATCGTCGAATGGAAACCCATAGGCATTCGATAATCGCAATATTAATACGTTAAAGTCAGAATTAAATTTCTGTACGGCCTCTTCGCCTAACAATTTCGTTTCCGCATAAACCGATTTCGGTTGAGGCAATGTTTGTTCCGTTATTGTGCCGGTGAAATTTCCATAGACTTGAAACGACGAAAAATAAATAAACTTTTTCACGCTGTTTTCTTTTGCTCGCCGGAGTAAATTCTCTGTTCCTTGCTGATTAATCCGTATCGCCGTCTCCCGATCGTTTTGACAATCGGCTTGCTGCAAGGCGCCCAAATGAATAATCACCTCGGGTTTGATCACCTTTAAACAATCATTGATTGACGTATCGTCGAGAATATTCATTACCCGAACATCAAATTTTTTGGACCATGCTGGGATTGATGGCCGAGTTGTCGTCAGAGCAATTTTAAATCCATGGTGCCCATACAAATAATTGGCTAATCGCCCGCCCACATAACCCAATCCTCCAACAATTAGGATCTTCATGAATTTAATTTCCCCATTGATAAGGAATGGTTGTATCGTTTAAATCAAATTGGACTGATTCGTCCGGACGATGAGGTATATCCGTGCAATTAACAATCATGGCTAACTGATTCCCCATAGGTGAAAAGGAGTATATAATTTGAGGAGGAACTCGAACTAAATGATAATGATCTACGCCAAAAATAATTTCCTGAATTTCTCCATGCGTCGGAGAATTTTCTCTTCTGTCGTATAAAACTAACTTCAAATTTCCGACGGGAACGGCAAAATGCTGAGTCATTTCTTTGTGCATTTTCCATCCCTTTATATAGCCGGGATTAACAGTAGAGAAGTAAACCTCACCGAACGTTTGAAAAAACGGGGCGTCGCTTCGCAGCATACGTCGTACTTCCCCTCGTTCATCTTTAAAACATTTTAAAGGTTCTATGAAAACACCGTCGATCATTTTCTTCCGACCACCCAGGGCAACTTTTGCTTAAACCCTTTTTCGACATAAAATTCAATTTGAGATAAAGAAAATTCATACAAATCCAGGTTCTTTTCATAATACTGTTTATACCAATTCGATGTCAGCTCGACGGTCTCATCGAAAGATAAAAGAGATTTCCACTGAAGACGGTTCAAGGCTTTGTCGCAATCTAACTTCAACAATATTGCTTCTTTTTTCTCATCGCGCATGGGTTCATGCTTCCATTCCCCTTTTCCAGAATAACCAATTAATGTTTCGACCAATTCCCCGACGGATTTTACAACATCGGCCCCGGGACCAAAATTAAATGCCTCCCCATTAATTTGATGATTATGATTACCTTGGCTTAATAATGCGCCTAATAATAAATATCCACTGATCGGTTCTAAGACATGCTGCCACGGCCGTGTTGCTTCCGGTTTACGTATGACCGGAATATTTTTCTTGTTCCAGGCGCTGATACAATCCGGAACGATACGATCTTTGGCCCAATCTCCACCACCGATAACATTCCCGGCCCTCGCCGTCGCTATTTTAGTTTTATGATTTTGAAAAAAAGATTTAAAATAAGAGTGAAAAGCAATTTCCGCGCACGCCTTCGAAGCACTATAAGGATCTTCTCCACCTAAACGATCAATCTCGCGATAACCCCATTCCCAATTGACATTCTCATAACATTTATCACTGGTAATGAAAACCGCCGACTCGACGCTGGATGAAGCTTTGATACATTCTAATACATTAATGGTCCCGCCGAGATTTGTATCAAACGTCAACTTGGGATCATTATACGATTCACGGACAATTGGTTGCGCAGCCAGATGAAAAACAATTTGCGGTTTAAATTCATTAAATACATTTTTGATTTCATCATAATTGCGCACATCACCTTTAAAATCCTGCAATCGCCGAGCCAGTCCCATGACTTCAAAAGCGCACGGTTGACTCGGTAAATATTTTGAGAAACCAGCCACCTTTGCGCCAAGCTCGAGAAGCCATAAGCTCAGCCACGAACCTTTAAAACCAGTATGTCCCGTTACTAAAACTCTTTTACCTTTATAATTTTTAAAAAATATGTCTGATGGTTCTACCATTTTTTCCACGGAGCTTGATTTCCTTTCCAAATATTCTGCAAATAGGTATAGTCACGGTACGTATCCATACACTGCCAAAAGC
>JAGOSC010000017.1 GCA_018062515.1 Candidatus Omnitrophota bacterium | reverse complement strand
CGGTCGGCCCGCCATTCTTCATGCCGGTTTTCTCTTCAAACAACGGGAACAGAATCTCTTCTTCCCAGACAATATGGCGCTGCAAACCAAATTTAAACTTCTTGAAATACTCTTTCGCTTGCGGATAGTCCTGCCTCTTGAGTTCCTGGAATTTCTTAAAATATCCGTCCAGTTGATCATGATCATCCGCATAGAAAGCGGTTATCTTTTTTTCATCCATGACATCCTCCTGTTTTTTATCTTGTTGAAGCGCGTAGTTAAAAATCGCCAGGGCATGAATGCTGGCAGTATCAAACAACGGGATACCCATGGCTTTTTTAATTAATAGAGGCAATTCTGTGCACCCAAGAATAATTCCCTGCGCCCCTTCGTTAGTTAATTTTAAGATAATCTCCCTGTGCTTTAACTCGTCTTCCTCGTCAATTCTTCCATGGCTTAACTTTTCCCAAATGGTTTTGTCAATATAACTCCGGTCTGTCTTGCCGGGAACAACAGTTTCAATCCCATAACCCTTAAATGTTTTCTGAAAGAAGCCATACTCCATCGTCGCTTTGGTGCCCAGAAGGCCGACCTTCTTTAGGCGCGCCCTTTTGATGGCGTCCGCCGTTGCCTCCATGATGCTGAGCACTTTTATCGGAGAATGCCGCTGAATCGAGTCGTACGCATTATGCGGGGTATTGGCGGCGATGGCCGCAAACTCAGCCCCGGCATCTTCCAGATCGCGGATGGCATTGACGATCATCGCTGACACCTGTTCCCATTGATTCTTTTTAAAGAGACCAATGAGCTCTTCCAAATTCAAACTGCGGATCGTCATCTGCGGAAAATTCAATCCGCAGAATTTTTTGTTAAACTCCCGGCAGATAATCTGGTAATATTCAACGGTAGATTCGGGGCTCAACCCGCCGACAATTCCTATATGCTTCACAGGTTTTCCTTGCATAATTCATAACATGTATTTATAATATATGTTATATGGTAACACCGCCCATTATTTAACACAAGGAGAAATTCATGAAATTAACAAATTTTTGCGATTATTCGCTTCGTGTACTGATCTTCCTTGGGATTAAAAATGAACTGTCATCCATCGGCGAGATCAGCGAGGCCTACGGCATTTCTAAAAACCATGTCGTAAAAGTCGTCCATAATCTGGTAAAGCTGGGTTATATCCATTCCCTTCAAGGAAAAAATGGCGGGATAATACTGGCCTTGCCGCCTGAAGAAATCAATTTGGGGAGGGTCGTAGAACAGGTGGAACCTGATTTTAACCTTGTAGAGTGTTTCGGTGACAGGGAGGACAACTGCTGTATTTCGACGGCCTGCCGCTTAAAAGGATTTTTCCGGCAGGCGCAGAGGGCATTCCTCGATACGCTTAAAAATTATAATCTCGCGGATATTATCAAGAACAAATCTCCCCTGCTTTCTCTGGTGGGCGCCCGCTAAGAGATTAAACACAATGCTATGTCAAATATTCCGCATCAAATAGTTCGTTATCTATCTCCCATTTCCAAAACGATGAAAAGATAGTTATCTAAAGGATCGGGCCATATTTTGGGATTATCAACCACTTCCGAGAAATGACCTAGTAACTTGTCAATATGCCCCGAAATATTAACTCCCATATAATGCCCGCAACTTTCCTTCACCTTGAATCGGTGCAACATCGCTCCTTTATACACGATCGTTGGTGAGATGATTCGTTTTTCCCAGCTGACAATAAATACAATCCGAGTTACAAATTTTCGAAGCATTCGAAAATGGATCAACACCCAAAGACTTCCCCATCCGCCATGATTAAACCAGCCCATAAATATATTTAAAATCCGACATTTTATTCTCCCATAAATAAATTATTAATAGCATGTATACATGCTATCTAATTATAAAAAAAATTTAAACCCTCATTAAATCAGCGATTGTTGTTTGGTGTAGAAATGATAAATATTTATTCTTTACTTCTTTCCATTCGTCATGCACGTTACATGGATTGGCATCAGAACACTTCTTAAAATCAAATGCGCACCAAGACCAGGCATTGACATTTTCTGTTGATTTAATAACGTCATATAAAGCAATTTCCGCAGCGGCCTTTCCCAGCCGAAAACCTCCTCCAAATCCTTTTTGCGATACAACCAAACCTGTCGTAGCCAAACTTTGCAACATTTTGCCTAAATAACTTTTCGACGCTTTCGTTCGAAACGCAATCGCCCCCACATCCAGCCACTCCTCTTCTGAAAGCTTGGCTAGCTCGACGAGGGCATTAATTAATTGTTTGCTGGTTTTTGATAACATAATAATAGGAGGTCTACATGCAATTATATAGTTAGTAGACGCTTTGTTAATTTAAGAATAAATAAAATAATCCCTGGAGCATTATTAGAACACGAATAAAAAAGCACCGAAAAACTACCTTTAACTAACAATAGAATCGTTGTTCGAAAGAAATCCCTTATGAAAATAATATAAACCTGTCCCAACAAGCAAACCAATAACATGCCCTTGCGGCACAGTAAACGCAATAACTGCTACTAACAATGCGATAGCCATATCACGTTTATGAGAAGCCTGATCCCGAATAAAAAACATCAACACTAGCGCCTCAAACAATAAAACAATCCCTAAAATTGGCTTTGGGAGAAACTCGATGACCTGAGTAAATCCTTGACTAAAAAAAAGCCCTATTGCCATAAACATTGCCCCGTAAATAACAACCGACCCTCCGGTGCGCGCCCCAAAAGCGTAATGCCCAGCCAATCCTCCGCACCCATGGCAAACGGGAATTCCACTAAAAAACGGCATAATCAAATTAATTACCGAATAAGTAACTCCGATTTTTTTGACCGATATTTTCCGTTCAGGAAATAAATCAGCTATCGTTTTATTCGTCGCGATAACCGAATTCGATATCGAAAGCGGTAATTGCGGCAACGCCAAAATAACAAACCCTGTGACAATATCGCTCAACTTTGGTGAATGGATCTGCGGCAAGCGAAATTCTATTCCTGTAATAAACGAGTTAAAATCGACTTTAAAGAAAACAGCATATAATAAACCTAGACCAATCACAAAAATTCCTGGAGGCCAACGCCGATTTCCAAAAAGAGTCAGCATCACCACAAAACTGATCAAAGCCAATAGATACCCACTATACCCGGCACTTGGAACATAATCTCTTAACGCTAATGAAGCCAATGATAAGCCCAAACCAAATTGAATTCCACGCACAACGCAAGCAGGAATCATTTTTGCCAGCCAATTTAAAGCCCCACTGAGTGTCAACACCATCATCACCAATCCAATGGCTATACCAGCTCCAAATAATACTGGGGCTGCTATGCCTTTTGTAATCACCAAAACTGCCATCATTTTTAATGGCTGCATCGGCATCGGCAGCCCATATACAAATCCCGTTACAATCTGCATTAAGCCGAACATCACAAAAATACTGGCCACATCCAAATTCGCCGATAAAATCATTCCTACAATTAAAGGGAAATCCGTGCCGATATCGCCGAAACTTCCTGAAAATTCATTTCGATTAAACTGGACTCGTTCTTTCAACTTGTTAAACACAGTTTTAAACTCTCTTTTCAAAAACCCTCTATCTATTACCCCAATTAACACCACTCAAGAGCATTAATGGCAAGAACACCCGCATGACATATACGCTTGCGGTGGAATATCTTCCATTTTCTTATAAACAAGCGCCCGCTCTTCCAAAGACATCATCTGATCAATTGCCGGATATAACAGACCTTCTTCCTTATCATTATGATTTTCTAAAACTCGGATCAGACTTTGCTCTTCTTCGTCGCTATCAGGATTTTGTTGTTGCACTTTTTTATGGAGAAGGCCCAATAGATTTTTGATCTGTTGATGCTCCATCCGCATAACAACTGTCGGTCCCTCATTTATCAATCCTGTCTTTTTCTCAAAGATAGGAAACAATATTTCCTCTTCCCAGACAATGTGCCGCTGAAGGCCAAACTTAAATTGCTTAAAATGTTCTTTAGCTATTGAATAATCCTTATATTTCCAATGCTGAAATTCTACAAAAAACTGATCAAGGGCATCATGATCATGAGAAAAATAAATTAAAATCTTTTCGCCTTGTTGAACCATAGAAAACTCCTCCTTAATTTTAAATCTCCATTAAAAATGATTAATAATTTTTAATTTTCTTAATTATTTCTTTCGGCAGAACGAAGGGTAATCGTATCCCCTTGTTTAATCATGCCTGGACGATTCACTTGGGCATACATTCCACAACGGCCAACAATATCTGTTTTTAATTGGGGGTTTATTTGATCAAGTACATAACAAGGATTTCGGACTTTAGTAATCTCAATTACAAGTCCGGAGGAAAATTCTAAAATAGACCCGATCGATAAGGCGTTGACATTCAAATCTTTAACTGTCAAATTTTCACCTGTTTCTCCAGGAGACAAAACATAACCTTCACCCTTAAGTTCTTCCAACTTTTCTATATCCTGAAGGCTTATCGCTTGAGTTGGCCGATTATGCTTTTCATGGTTATGGCCATCACCTTCCAACCCAGAAGCTGTCACCACAATGGATGAAACAGGTAATTTAGGAATACCTCCTTTAGAAATATTAATTGAAATGATGCGCGGTAACATAAAAATAAGCCAATTTCAAAAAGAAACTTTACATATCAAAATTATCAATCAACACTTAATCCCTGAATTCTTTCGATCGTAATAATACCAATTCAAGAAAAGGCAAATTATATAATAAATCGTAAACCCAAAAAGCGCGCCCCCTGAGAGATTAGACGCAGAATTACGTCAAATATTCTCGCGTCACTTTTGAACAACCAAATTTTTAATCATTCCCCAGAAAGTCAACATCCAGGCAAAAAGGGCTATATAAATAAAATACCGCGGGATTACCATAAGAAAGTCTAAGCCCAATGCCTTTGAAAGCTGAAATGTACAGGTCGTAAACATCCCCAGAGGAAAAACCATGCCCCAATATTGCGGATTATATTGAAACGACACTTTGCAATATATATGTCTCCAGATCCCCAGAATAATAAGGAGCGGAATCCACCAGACGCCGAATGACCAGAAGAATAAGGTAAAACCTTTCAGAAATCCTAGGATCTCGTTTAAGAAATTCCATTCTCCCGCATGCAGAATTAAGGTTGAGCCCGCCAATGTCGTAATAGCAACCGCGCCCATGTTAATCCAGTATGGCGGTTGAAGATCTTGCGGTTGTAAACGGAAAAAAAGGAACCGGTAAAAAATCAGAGAGATGATGGGAATGTAAAGCATACATCCCACAAAAAACATACATAACGACGTAAAAAACAAAATACCGTTATTTTGATGAGTCGCCAAAAGCGTCCCTAAAATTGAAATAGACTGTGTGCTGACAACAGTAATCGATCACGATCCGTTGATTCCTGTCTCCAAATCAGGTTTTGAAGGTTTGATCGTCATAGCGCCAAAAAGAGTGTAAATGATAGCCCCCCAAAGGACAAACCCCAAGACCAGCAAAATCATCCCCATCGTATAATCACCATTCAGTAAAACAAACTGCGTCCCTAAAACACATGTCCCGGCGACAACCGTAAGAAATCCCGTCCCGCGGATATGATCCTTTAGGTCGGCGGCAACGTGCGGGAAATAGCAAACAACTCGTAAAAGAAATAAAACACTCAAAACGACATAACAAACCTGATTGATTACAAACAAACCGCGCGAGATGGCGTTCAGGTCAAGAAGCGAACAGGCAACGGAAATAATTCCAGTCGACATAACCAAAGCAAAATAACCCGGGAAAAGATTGGCGACCGCAGATTTAATTCTCTTGATCATCTTTTGACCTTTGAAAAGAAGTTAAAAAGTTACACGTCCATGTTCGTATTTCGATAATACCCTTACTAAAATCCATCGTTATTGTTCACACCATCAAAAGACAGTCAATATAGCAATGCCCCTGAAGACAAGCCCGCTACAAGTCCTCGGGTTATGCCTTCAAACCACGTTTCAATCGTTAACGACAAAATCCATATTTGTAAAAACGCGGCGCCGCAACTTGAAATCAGACAGACTCCACCATGCTCGTTACTCTCTGCTTTCTACCCTTGAATCGCATATGAGTCGCCCTTTTTCCAAGTCGCCAGATAATACCGCGTCTTGCGTAATGGGTTAGTTTCAATTTCGCAAAGGCCTTTCCGACGAGCCGTATAAGACATCACCCGTTTCCACGGGAAAACTCCTTTATGACATGGACAGTGAAACTTGTGTTCTTTTTCCTTCCACATCACCAATCGCAACTGGCCCCCAGTTAAAAACTTGATTAACCGATAAAAATGTTACCAAGACCCCATTAAGCATCCAAGCGGCAAAACAAACAGTAAAAGCAAGTGTATTCAGAAAAAAAACTTGGTGAGATTGTGCCGTGGCGCGTTCTTGCATAATTTATTCTTGTTTTTCTTTCTCTACTTTAATTAATAACCAAAGAATCAAACAGCGCAATCCAAAAAGGCCTAAAAACGTTGCTAAAACAATCATTAGAATGTGGAATCGATTCTTCAATAAATTATTTTTAAACAATTTTCCAGGAAGGCCATCAATAGAATTTAACGGGTGTGTTCCATCTAAAAACTCTTGAGCATCCATTATCCCATCGCCATCCAAATCATCAGTTTTCGATAAAAGCCCTGCCAATAATTCCGGATGTTGCTTTAATACCAAAATCTGTTCTTTTCCCAATTGATTAAGCATAGAATTTCCAAATTCATTAAGAATAGGACTTTTAACGCCAGCCCCCGGCTTAAATGCCTGCCTTGCCAATCCTAAAGCATTTAACTCATCCTGATTAAGGCTGCCTATTTGTCCAGGCTTTAACCCTTCCGGCCCATCAGAGTGCATATGGCAAATGGCACAATTAATTGAACGTCCAGAAACTTCCTTTGAATAACGTTGAAACTCAGGATGAGCAAATGCCGGATGTAAATAAATAAATGTTAATAAAATAACACCCACGATTATTTTCATGATTAATGTCCTTTAAACGTCTCGTAAATTAATTGTCCAAAAATTGTTATAATAACCAAATACGCCGTTATGATCCACGCCAAAATCGATAAAACTTTTCGGCTAGTATTCTTAAAAATCCATGGAACAAAGAAAATCCCAATTCCAACCACTGCCGTACCCAGCATAATCACCCAAAATGGCAACATTTCGAGCGGATAATAAACAAAATAAAAATACCATTCCGGCTTAATTCCCTCAGGCGTTGACCCGAGAGCATCATAGGCTTCAAATAACGGAAAAGCATAAAACGATTCGAACGGAACACATAAAGCCAAAATAAAAACAACCAAGAAAGCAACACCCCAAAGCCAAAAATCTTTCAGAATAAAAAATGGAAAAAACTTCTCATTTTTCTTAACAATAGCATCAACGCCTTTACTCATTCCATGTAATTGGACGCCCAACAAATGCAGCCCGATTGCTCCCATAAAAAAAAGCGGCAAGATAACAACATGCAGTGCATAAAAACGGCTTAAGGTCGCTTGGCCAACAGACGCCTCTCCTTGAATAATTTCCTTAACATAAGTGGGTAACGTCGACAAAACTCCCGGTAGATAATGCCCAGCTTCTTCTATTGATTGCAATACAACTTTCGTTGCATTAACGGCAATTTGATGCCAAGGCAATAAATAACCGGTAAATCCAAAGGCAAACGTTAAAATTAATAATAACGCTCCACTAATCCACGTAATTTCACGAGGGCGCGCAAAAGCCTTCATGGCAAAAGTTGTAATCATATGAACCAATAAACAAAGAATCATGCACGACGAAGACCAGGTGTGTAAATTACGAATTAAAAAACCGCTCTTAACATCGAAAGTAATATATTCGACAGAAGCGTGGGCGTCACTCACCGTGGGTTGATAATAAAATAAAAGAAAAACCCCCGTAACCAATTGGATCAAAAAGAATAAAAGGGTTAACCCTCCCATGTAATAAGCCCAACTCATCCGATGAACCGGGACTTCTTTCTTAGTCACCATATGTTCAAAACTCAAATGATGCATTGGTAATCGTTCAGATAAAAAATCCATGGCCTTCCATATCTTGCTTTTTCGTTCACTCATACAAATCTCCCTTAACTAAACCGCTTAAGAATAAAAAGCGAGCTACTTTCCAATTGTGAAGATTCAATCGATCCTTCCCGTTTGCCATCAGGATGTTGAACTAATAAAGTTTTACCTTGCGGATCCTTTAACGCCCAACCCAGGTGAGGTAAAGGCGATTTAGCTGGCGAACCCAAACTAGGCTCACCCGTTTTAATATCAAAATAAGAAATATGGCATGGGCAAAGAACCCTGCCCTGAGCATCAAGATCTTGCCCGACAGTGCAGCCTAAATGAGTACATTTTGCCGATATAAGGATAGGAAAACCATTATCATCAAGAAAAGCCAGTGCTGGCCACATAACATAGTCGATAAAATACTTTCCTTTCGTCTTTGAAAGCTCTGAAAGTTGAGCAATGAAAATACTGTCATGACTCATTCGTTCGAGCTCAAGCTCTCTCTCTTCCGCTGACTGTTTCAACCGCTGAAGCTTTTTTGATAATAAATGTGCTTGCTCAACCTCTGTCACATCTTGCTTCAAAAAATAACCTAAAAATTTATCCAAAGCTCCCAATGATAAAAGAACAGCGCTGGCCCCCAAGCTTAATGTAGCTTTTAGAAATAACCGCCTTTCATTATCAATCTTTATTTTCTGTTCAAATCGAATTTCTGAAGGAGAACTACCCCAAACAACTTTTTGAGGAGATCTAAAAATATAATGAATTGGTAATAAGAGTGCATGAACCAACCGCGTAAATGGAAAAAATAATATAAGAACCCATGCTAAAGCCACATGCAACTTAATTAACGGCGGCATATCTTTTAAATAGGACGCATCTGGTTGAAATACAAAAATACTGTGTAAATACGGCCCTAATGCTCCTGGAGCCCAAGCCGCTCCCCAACGATGCAGCATCGCAACAGCAATCCCGCTTGATATTTGAAAAAACAAAATAAGCAACACAGCCATATCCAAAAGGCTGGTAACAGCCTGAAGCTTACTATCGACAATACGACGAGTTAAAAAAATTATTAAACTAAAAAGGCAAAGGATTGCCGAAAATATCCCCATAGCTTCGACAATTAAAAGAAAAGTTGGAACTGATACCAAAGCCGACCATAAACTTGGAAATCCAAACGCCAACACATGCCCCATCAAAACAACAATAATCCCCACATGCCATGGCAACGATGCCCAGGCTAGCCATCGATCCTCTAAGAATTGAGTTGATAGTGATGAATAAGAAAATTCCCGCATTTTAAAACGAAGAATTGATCCTAAAACCAATGAAACAATTGCCAAATAAGGCAACCCTACAAATAGAAATAAATCAAACATGTGCTGGCTCCATTTCAACCAATAATGATTGAACAGCCTTTAAAATAAAGGCGTAGGCATTATTATCTTTTTCGAGTTTACTGATCATTATTTCTAACGCTGGAAGAATGCACATCGAGCAAAGGTCAGCCCATTCTTCATCATCGAATAATATATTCTCTCTTAAAACAACAGCCGCATGATCCGGCAGTTCAGTCAATTGAAACTCCTTATGCTTCTCATAAACAGCTTTTAATCCAGCCATCAATTCGGCCCGCTTAAAACTTTCTTCCCCAAAAAGATGCACGCTTAAATAAAGAGAACACCTGGGCATCATATCAAATGATTGAACGTAATATTCTTGCCACATCGTCAAATCCATTCGCTTCATCTTGGAATAAAAATCTTTTAAATAATTTGAGGCATTTGATGACATAGGCTCAATTTGGCTAATCAACGCCTGAAGCATTCCTCGATAATCATTGAGAGGATATTCTAATAAAATTCCCATTTGGGAATACAGTTCTTGCTTCATGCCTTGATTTTTCATTAAAGGCCCCTCTCCGGTTTCTGCGTCTTACCTAAACCGCAAGAGCCTTTACATTGATCAGGGCTGCAAGAAGTTTTTTCAACGCTTTCTTCCCGCTGAATTGGCGGCATCATAAAACGATCTTCCGGGCCAGGAAGAGCGCTTAATTTGTAAATTTCCTCCGCTTGAGCTTCCGTTAAATCAGCTTCTCTTAAAATTCTTTTTAATCGATCTGGCTCTATATCCCCCATTGTTTTTGAACGTTGAAAGACTCTAACCGCCAATAAACGTTTCATCGAATCCCGCACAGGATCAATATTACCAGCACTAAATAATGCCGCTAAATACTTCAAGGGTAATCGAGCTTTATCAATAGTCGTAAATAATACGTCAGCATCATGTTCATAAATATGCCCATCGCTTCGTCCCATAACCGGCAACAAGGGCGGGACATAATACAACATCGGCAATGTTCTGAATTCAGGATGAAGCGGCAGCGCCAATTTCCATTCCATGACAAACTTCCAAATAGGAGATCGTTGTGCAGATTCAATCCACCCAGGACTAATACCATTTCCTAACGCCTGAGAAATAACTTTCTCATCATGCGGATCTAAAAGAACACTTCGCTGAGCATCAACTAAGCCTTCCGCTGGAGCCTTCATTGCCTCTTCAATCCGGTCAGCATCGTAAAGCATGACCCCCATATAGCGGATACGACCAACACAGGTATGAAAACAAGCCGGGGCTTGACCTGTTTCAACACGAGGATAACAGAGGATACATTTTTCCGACTTTCCAGTTTTCCAATTGTAATAAATTTTCTTATAAGGACACGCCGTAACACATGCGCGCCAGCCTCGACATTTATCCTGATTAACGAGAACAATTCCATCTTCCCCGCGCTTGTAAAGAGCCCCTGATGGGCAAGCCGCCACACACGATGGATTCGCACAATGATTACAAATGCGCGGCAAATACATCATTGAAATGCGCTCCACATTAAAAAGCATTTCTTTCTCATCAGCTGTCAAATCTTTAAAATTCGGATCATTTTCAGCATAAATCGGTGATCCTGAAAGATCATCATCCCAATTAGGGCCTGCTTCAATATCAATAGGTTCACCGGTAATTTTAGAAATAGGAATTGCCGTAGGTTGATCTTTACCTAAAGGAGCATCAATTAAATTCTGATATTGATAAGTCCACGGCTCATAATAATCACTAAGCCCTGGCTGATTTGGGTTATAAAAAAGCTTTGGTAAGAAATCACCTTTATCCTGAGAACGTAACTTTAATTTACGGTCTTTATCAACAATCCACCCGCCCTTAAAGTTAAGTTGGTCTTCCCACAACGTCGGAAAACCCGTCCCTGGCTTCGTTTCAACGTTATTCCACCACATATATTCAGCACCAGGACGATCTGTCCAAATGTTTTTACATGCAACGCTGCACGTATGACAACCTATACACTTGTCTAGATGAAATACCATTGATATATGCGCACGCACATCCATTTACAATCTCCTTTTTACCAATCAACTTTTTCTAAGCGACGAATCAAAACAAATGTATCACGATTAACTCCTTGCGGCCCCCAATAATTAAACGCATACGAAAATTGCGCATAACCACCTATCATAAAAAGCGGTTTGAGCCTGACACGGGTTAAACTATTATGCCCGCCAGCTCTTTTGTTTGATCTTGATGGAGACTTAGGAACACCTACGGTACGTTCAACGGCATGATAAATAAAACATAAATTTCTTGGAATCCTAGCCGAAACAACAGCTCGAGTCACCAAGACTCCATTATCATTAATCACTTCTACCCAATCATTATCCTGAATTCCCCCCATGGCCGCGTCCTTATCATTGATCCAAACAGGCTCAATACCGCGTGAAAGTGTTTTCATGATCAAGTTATCACTAAACGTTGAATGAATATGCCACTTTCCATGAGGCGTTAAATAATTCAATAAAAGCATTCCTGGCTTTTGTTCGGTTTCATCAAGGTCATTAGTCAAACGCATATCGATTTTAGGTTTATACGTCGGCAATTCTTCTCCATAGGCGCGGTACGCTTCATGATCCAGATAAAGATGCTGCCGGCCAGTTAATGTCCTCCACGGAATTAATTCCTCGACATTCTGGCAATAAGCGGAATATGTCCGCCCATTATTAACATTTCCAGTCCAAAATGGCGTAGTTAAAATCCGCCGCGGACTAGAGCATAAATCATTAAAATTATATCGGACGCCCCGAGTATCCCGCGCTAAATGGGTTAAATCCCTGCCTATTTTATGCGATTCAGCTTCATAAGCGCGATAGGCCATCTCACCATTCGTTTCAGCGGCAAATGACAAAATGACTTCACAAACCGATCGATCCAATTTTAGAGACGGGTAAATCTTCCCCCCCCATTGTTCCACGGGATATTTAGTCAAATAATCATCATACTCATCCGCGACCGGATAGATCAATCCATGACCGCCAATACCCTTATCGCGGAAATTCGGACCCAACGAAATAAACTTCTGATATACATCTGGATAAGAACGCTGCACAATTGCAATGTTCGGCATTGTCTTTCCAGGGATCGGCTCGCACTCCCCTTTAGCCCAATCTTTAATTGAATGCTGAGCAATTTCCGCCGGAGAGTCATGCATCAGTGGAGTCACAACAATATCTTGTTGCGGCTCAGGTAAATATTCTTTTGCAATCTCTGAAGTTTTCCTAGCAATTTCTTTAAAAGCCGCCCAGTCACTTTTCGATTCCCAGGCGGGCGGGACCGCAGCTTGCAGCGGATGAATAAAGCTATGCATATCAGTTGAGCTCAAATCATCTTTTTCATAAAACGTAGCCGCCGGCAGAACAATATCTGAATAAAGGGCTGAAGAGTCCATCCTAAAATTTAAATCAACTACCAAATCCATTTTCCCAACAGGCATTTTCTCATGCCAAACAACATCTTCTGTTTTATCTTTGGCATTTTCTTTCGCAATAGAATTATGATGAGTGCCCAAATAATGTTTTAAGAAATACTCGTGCCCTTTGGCTGAAGATAAGAGCGCATTACCACGCCAGATATACCAAACCCGCGGAAAACTCTCCGGATTATCAGGATCTTCCATTGCAAATAATAATTTTCTGTCTTTGAGCTGTTTAACGACATACGCCTGGATTTCTTCTGGAGTTTTCGCTCCCTGAACCTGCGCTTCTTTTACCAATGTAAAATTATTCTTATTAAACTGTGGAAAACATGGCATCCATCCACTTCGGACAGCCAACGCCTGTATATCAGCAGTATGTCCATGTGTCATCGGGTGGTCTAAATTCGAAACCGGACAGACCTGCTCAACTGGCCGATCATAACGCCACTGATCTGTATGAATATAATGAAATGATGGTGCATTTTGCAATCGAGGCGGCCCGCCCCAGTCAGTACCAAAAGCAATTGGCGCCCATGAAGCAATTGGAACAAGTTTTTCTTGACCAACATAATGATTAAGGCCGCCGCCATTTTTTCCAACACATCCGCAGAAAATAAGCGGCATAATCGCCGCCCGATAAATTAAATTATTGTGATACCAATGATTAACCCCCGCCCCAATAATAATTGAACATTTTCCTTCACTCTTCGCCGCTGTTTCTGCCCATTGACGAGCAAAACTAACCACAAGCTTAGCATGCACTCCGGTAAATTTTTCCTGCCAGGCTGGCGTATAAACGCTGGCATCATCTTCATAATTCTTTGGCCAATTAGCTCCTTGAGAATGAAAAACGCCATACTGGGCGAGCAACAATTCAAAAACGGTTGTGACCCAAACTGGTCCTTTATTTGTTTCAATCTTTCTAACAGGGACTTCCCGTGATGATACTTTATCATTTGTTCCTTCTGAAAAGTCAGTAAACTCAACCTCAAGTTTCTTTTCTTCATATTGACCCAAACGAATAGACGGATCAATCGGCTCATGCGTATGAGCATCCTCAAGCTTAAGATTCCATTGCCCCTTTTCCTTTTGCCAGCGATGGCCAACCGTGCCCATTGGAATTTTCAATTCTCCGTTAGCAGCGTGTTGAACAAAAAATTTCCACTCAGCATTCTCAAAATGAGCCGATGTTGAAATATCAGAAGCTCTTAACAATTCACCCGCCTTAAAACGGCCATCAGCAAGTCGATCGAGTTTCACTAAAAATGCAGAATCAGAATATTGTTTTAAATAATTCACAAAATACGGCACTTGTTTATCAATATAATATTCTTTCAAAATAACATGTCCCACCGACATCCAGAATGCAGCATCCTGCCCTTGGTGCAAAGGAATCCATTCATCTGCCGCTTTACATACCTGGCTAAAGTCAGGAGAAAACACAACAACTTTAGTCCCATGATGCCGAGCTTCGACTAGAAAATGCGCGTCGGGAGTACGAGTCATGAAAACATTCGACCCAACGACCGCAATCATTTTTGATTTATACCAGTCAGCTGATTCAGCCACATCAGTCTGCTCACCCCAAATTTCTGGAGAAGCGGGAGGAAGATCGCAATACCAATCATAAAAAGACAATGAAACTCCACCCATTAACTGCATAAATCGGGCTCCGCCTGCATAACTGATCATGGACATGGCTGGAATAGGAGAAAATCCGGCTAACCGATCTGGGCCATAACGACGGACTGTATAAATATTAGCCACCGCCATAATCTCAAGTACTTCTTCCCATGACACCCGTCGGAATCCACCTTTTCCACGCGCTTCATGATATTGTTTTCGTGATTCTGGATTTTCTACAATCGATTCCCACGCGGCAATTAAATTATCAGGGTGCTTTTTTTTAGCCTCTTTCCACAAATCAAAAAGGACGCCTCGCACCAATGGATATTTAATTCTTAACGGGCTATAAATATACCAAGAATACGAAATTCCTCGCTGGCATCCCCTCGGCTCATAAGGAGGAATCGTTTTATCAAACCGTGGATAATCAAGCGCTTGCGTTTCCCATGTCACAATCCCTTGTTTTACATGGACGTTCCAACTGCATGACCCAGTACAATTAACCCCGTGCGTACTGCGAACAACCTTGTCATAGGACCAACGATTACGATAAAAATCCTCCCATGACCTCTCTTGAGGTGAAAAGATATCTTTGATCCAGCTCATTAAGAATTACCTCTCTTCGATTTTTTAATTAGTTTCTCGCGCGTGCAGCCTTTTCTTTGACGATTTAAAAACCACAACAAAACAAAAAATATAACAACTCCCACATACGCTAACCCAACAACTTTCTTTTTTGTTGGAGAAGCAACAACTTTAACTTTTTCGGGATGGGATAAATATTCAGATAAATGTACCGCTTCCTCCGGAGTAATGACATGTTTCTCATAAATAGGCCGCATTACCTTATAACTAGAATTTACAATTGCTGACTGAAGCACCACACCAGAAGCTTTTTCTTTAATTAAAGTTAAATCTAACCCCAGCGATCCTCCTTCATGCACAAAATAATGACAACTAATACACGAAGGCCCGCCGTTAGCTAACCTTCGCTGGCCTTTAAATAATTTCTGGCCGATCTCAAAAGAAGCCGGCGGTAAACTTGCCCGAAAACTCTCCTCAATTTTTTGTTTTTGTTTGGCCATCCTTGTCGCCACATTCATATCTTTTAAAAAGCTGATCATTTGAGAAATATCCGACTCAGACATTACTCCAACATTTTTCTCCATTTTCTTAATTGCCGGATTTAAATCAGCAGCACTCCATTGAGTTGCTGGCAATAAATCTGGTCCCGAAAGTTTTCCACCTCCAATAGTGTGGCATCCTGCGCAACGATAAAAAAAGTATTCGGCCGCTTTATCAGTTTGATTCTCAATTTCTTGAGAATAAACGATGGATACCCCCATACTCATTACAATCAAAATACAACCCCTGAATAATAAACTTGCTAACATACGCCTAATTCTCTTTTCTTGTATTAATGAACACCCATTAACTTTTAAAAAACAAAAAAACTGCGTCACCCATGAGCCTTCATCGCCATTAGCTTTAATAGTGTCTTCTTCTCCATCTCTTTTTCCATATCAATTTTGACTTTTGCCCAAAGCCCATGTATAGGGCAAGGATTTATTGAACCACACTGCGGCAACCCCATCACACACCGATTAAAAGCATCTTTACCATCAATTTTTTTAATAATATCAAGAAGGGTGATGTTTTCCGGATTCTTATTCAATCTATAACCACCCCCGGGGCCGGAGATCGCCTCCAGATACCCACATTCAACCAATAACTGCAATGTTTTTCTTGCTGAATGAATTGGAATTTTTGCTTTTCGGGCCATTTCTACGGCTAAAAACTTTCGATCAAAATTATCTTTCGGGATTTGCGTCAGAGCGCGGAGGGCATATTCACAGGCTTTCGAGTAAATTTTGAACATAAAACCAATCCCTCTATAATTGACCTTAATTATGGATTATTTTATCTACAATTATAATATTTTCAAGAACTATTATTTTATTTTGGTTAACCGCCAATATAAAACATTTCAACCTTATTATCTGACACCAAAGAATTCTTTCTTATTTTAACTCTTTGCTCAGAATATTGATCATTTCGAAATTTCCAGATTGTTTTTACAAAGTTGGATAATTCTAAATCGGAAGCTCCATCCCGCAGTAACGACCTCAAATCAGCCCCTTTAGCAGCAAAAAGGCATGTATATATTTTCCCGTCGGTAGAAAGCCTTAAACGGCTGCAAGACCCACAAAAAGGTTGGGTCACAGAAGCGATAAGCCCAAATTCACCTTCTTCATCTTTAAATCGGTAACGCTGCGCCACTTCTCCTGAATAGTTCGCTTGAATCGGCTCTATAGAAAAGTTCTTTTCAATAACCTCAACTATTTCTTTCGCCGGAACAACCTTATTAATATCCCATTGATTGCGATTTCCGACATCCATAAATTCAATAAAACGCAGGATATAATCAGGGCCTTTAAAATGTTTAATCATATCCACCAATAAATGATCATTGACCCCTCGTTGTACTACTGTATTAATTTTAATCGGAGAAAAACCAACCTCTTGGGCCGCCCTAATCCCATCTAAAACTCGACGAACATTCCCTCGCCTACCACTCATCATTGAAAACACTTCCTTATTTAGGCTATCTAAACTTACTGTCAACCGTTTAAGACCAGCCTTTCTTAAATCTAAAGCTTGTTCATTAAGCCACAAACCATTTGTTGTCAACGCGAGATCTTCAACCCCTTCAATAGCAGATAACATTCGAATTAATTCATGCAGCCCAGGCCGAAGTAACGGCTCCCCACCGGTAATTCGAATCTTCTTAACACCCAATGAAACAAAAATCCCGGCTAAACGGACAATTTCCTCAAAAGTCAGCCATTCCGATGACTTTAAGAATTTATAGTTATCCCCATAAATATCCTCCGGCATACAATACGTGCATCGCATATTGCATCGGTCAATCACCGAAATGCGCAAATCCTGCAACGGCCTATTCAACTGATCAACATTAAAATTGTAATTATCCATTAAATAACCTCATCCCCCGTTGACTGGCGGAATAAAAACAACCATATCGTTGGGACTTAACGGCGTTAACCAGTCAACAAATTCATTATTCACTGCCACCTTAAGAATTGACGTATCCAATGATAAATTATGCTTTTTCTTTAATTCTTCATACAAACTCTCAGTTGTTTTTGCTAGAGTATGAACCGTTTCTTCACCACACCCCCGCTGTTCACGCAAAGCAGCATAATATTTTAAATGGATGACCTTGGAGAGCATTGCTGGGCCTTTCTTCTTTCTTCCGGAGTATTAATATTATCTAACCACTCTTTACTTTTGACATCAATAAGATGAACTGGCAACTGCATCAAAATTTTCCTTGGGCAATACACGTGCCGGTCAAATGAGCCCTTTAAATAAGGATAAATTTTAGGCTCATAAATAGCGCACAAAGGCTCCGGCAAACTATCATAGGCGCTTCGATAAGCTGTCGCCATTTGCTGAACATTTCGAGACTCAACTAAAACCTTAATTGTTTCAATTTCCAAATATGGCAAATCACATGCAACTACCAGCCACGAACGTTGCAAGTCAAATTGAAACGCTGAAAGAATCCCACCTAAAGGCCCGGCGCCTTCAACGACGTCATCAATAGCCTGAAAATAATCAGACCGCAACCAGGATAATTCCTGCTCTTTTCTTTTTGAAACAAAAACATCCTTGCAAAACAATTCCAAAAGCTCATAACAAAACTGCCACTGAGGCCTATCGCGATACCGCAAAAAAGCTTTATCTTCACCCATCCGTGAACTCTTTCCCCCAATCAACACTAATCCGTTAAGATCTTGTTTTGTCATCGAGGTTTTACCACTTTTCTAATATAATCACCGTTTTTACCGCCACTTTTATGCAAAAGTTTAATCTCCGAAATCACCATTCCTTTTTCTTTCCATTTCATCATATCGTAAATAGTTAATGCGGCAGCTGAAACAGCATTTAACGCTTCCATTTCAGCCCCTGTTTTTCCCAAACAAACAATTTCAGATTGAATATGGATACACGAATCCTTTTCTGAAACATCATACTCAATGGAAACTTTTGTTAACTCAATTGGATGACACAGCGGAATCGTTGATGAAGTAGCTTTTGCTGCCAATACGCCGGCGACCCTTGCCGTTTCCCAAACATTGCCCTTAGGAGACCCTTTAATTAAAAGGACCCTCAGCGTCTCAGGCGTTAAACAAATAGTCCCAACCGCCTTGGCAACCCTCTTGGTTATCGGCTTTTCACTAATATCAATCATTCCTGCACTCATTTTATTTTTATTCATGGCTAACCTTCCCAATATTTTAAAACCAGGATAATAACTCTTTAATCACCTTGATTCATATAATAATTGTGGATATAATGTTCCATTATATCATCTTGTAAAGTTTATATTTATTTTTATTATGAAATCAACTTTCAGAATTATTTCCCAAGATTTAACAAATCACATCCCATGGGCAGAACTTAACTCTGCACAAACTGGCGCTATAGTAACTTTTTGCGGCACAGTACGCAACATCAATGACAATCAAAAAGTTGAAAAACTTGAATATGAAGCTGATATCGCCCTAGCAGAAAAAGAAGCGGGCAACATCTTTATAGAAGCAAAACAAAAGTTTGATATTCTTCACGCTTATGGCCTGCACCGCGTGGGTGAACTTAACATTGGCGATATAGCCGTCTGGATCAGCGTATCAGCCAGGCATCGCGACCAAGCTTATCAAGCCAGCCGTTATTTAATTGATCAAATCAAAATACGCCTGCCAATCTGGAAAAAAGAACACTACACGACCGGCCAAGCCCAATGGAAAGACATCCAGAATCAAAAAACACAAATGAGCCCCAACGTTTATGAAGAACAGATCTATTACAGCCGCCAATTAAACCTATCCATTGTCGGAACTGAAGGACAAAATAAACTAAGAAACTCACGCGTTCTCGTCGTTGGAGCGGGAGGATTAGGGAATTACGCCTTAATGCATCTGGCTTCCAGTGGAGTTGGAATAATCGGAATTTGCGAACATGACCGGCTAGAAATTCACAACCTCCATCGACAAAGCTTATATTCTTATGCTGATATTAATCAACCCAAAGCTCAACTAGCTCAAAAACGGCTATCGCAAATTAATCCTTTTATTAAAATCCAAATCCATAATACACGCTTAACACCGAAAAATATTCGCTCCATCTCCGCCGGCTATGACTTAATTATTGACGGAACTGATAATTTTGAAACAAAATTTCTCCTCAATGATTATTGTGTTTTGCACCGCACTCCTTTGATCCAATCGAGTGTTTATCAAGGCGAGGGGCAATTACGTTTTTATCAGCCAAATCACCCGGACGCTTGCTGCCTGCGCTGCCTCTGGCCAAACACACCCGAAGCCCATTGTGTGGGAAACTGTCAAGAAGCAGGCGTCTTAGGATTTGTGCCGGGAATTTTAGGGACATGGCAAGCTGCCGAAGCGATTAAATGGACTTTAGGCCAGCCAACATTGGAATCAAACAAAACAATGCTTATCGATTTACTCTCTAATAAAATTCAAAAAATTAAACAAAAACGTAATCCCGCCTGCCCGTTGTGCGGGAAGAATCCAAGTATTCATTCGATCAAATCGGCAAAAACAGATTGGATTATTGATGCCACCAAGCTCTCTTTAGAAAACCTATCAGCATATGCCATCATCGATATTCGCTCCAAAGAAGAACAAACGCGAACACCGCTTAGCCGAACGATTTCTTATGAAACAATTCCTCAAGATCAATTAGAAAAAGGCGAATATCACTTTAAGACAAACGTGCAGTATTTACTGATCTGTGCCAAAGGCATACGAAGCTCTAAAACAGCGAAGCTTTTTTACCAAGATAAAAACTTGAAGAACGTTTGCTCCCTTTCCATCGGAGTTTCTGATTTAAACGCTCTGTTAACCACGCAGACTACTTCCACTCTATAAATTCAACCTCTTCGCCTTTAAAAAATTTTTCTCGGCCTGACGGCAACTTGATAAAACCATCCGTCTGCGCCAACGGAATTACATTCCCTGAATTTGTCGTTAGTGCCATCCGGACGCTAACCCCCTCCAATCGAACAGGCAAAAAATAAGTCAACGACGAGTCTTGCACCGGAACATCATCCTTCAATAAAACATTCTTTGTTATATAAAAAGACTTTTCCCCCATCATCTTGCGTAAAGCAGGAATTACATAATAGTGGCAACAAATCAAGGCCGAAACCGGATTTCCCGGCAAACCAAAAACAGGCTGATGTCTTTTTGTATACCCAAAAAACATCGGCCAACCGGGACGCTGTAAGACCTTGTGAAAGGCTTTCTGGATCTTTAATTTCGCCAAGACATCAGGGATAAAATCAAATTTTCCGGCAGAAACACCTCCGGTTACAATCAAGACGTCATGACTAGATAAAACTTTTTTAACACGGTCATAAATCGAAACAAATTGGTCACAGCAATGATAACGTTTTGTATTTAAAAAGCCTGATGAATACAATGCTGCTTCAATTGTATATCCATTCGACCGACGAACCTGAATTTCATTAATGGACTTCCCCACATCAATCAATTCATCCCCTGTTGAAACAATCGCAACAGAAAGAGGCTGGCTCACCTTTAAAGCACTACACCCAGCTGAAGCGGCAATGGCAATTTCCGGAGATTGCAATCGCACTCCTTCAGAAAGTAAAATTTCACCTTTCTGACAATCTCTCCCTTGTTGATGAATAAACTGGAATTGTTGAAGCTTACGGCCACTCTCAACCGTCGCCATTCTATTTTTCTGATTAATAGAAAGCCATTCATAAGGAATCACACAATCACATCCTTTAGGAATCGGCGCCCCGGTCATCACTTCCCAGCAAAAATGATCCAAAAAAAGAGCCCCCGCTTTCTTGCCAGGCGTCTGCATTCCCTCAATCTCAAAAGTACGCAATCCTTTTTTCCAAGCTAAGAAACGGATCGCAATCCCATCCATCATCACTCGATCAAACGGCGGCAATGATCTTTCAGCACAAACAGATTGCCGTAGAATTCGATCATATGAGTTCTTCAATGAAACACTCTCAGTTGATTTTAGCTGAATATGTCGGAATATGTTTTGTGTGGCTTGTTCAACAGTTGTTTTCATAATACTTAAACTATACCACCTAAATTATTCTTCAACGAACTAAAAATTAAAAAACCTCACAAATCAATGATTTGTAAGGGCTTAATTTAAAAAAACTACTCGCTTCAAACCGAATTGTGAATACACACAAATAAAACTTTATGTTTAGACATTCCTCTTCTCCCTTATGAACACCACGATTTAACGAGTTTAGCCCTCTTTTGAAAGGCCCTTGCCACATTAATCAAAATCAACATCACCGAAACCTCAATCAGCGCGGTCCAATGACCGTTGCAAAAGCCTGCATAGAATTAATGCCAAAGATAGCGACCGTAACCGCAATGGCCAGCTCAAAGGCATTGTTTGCGGCCGTAAATGAAACCACTGTTGCCTCGGTATGATTCAATTTCAACTTCTTTGAGATCCAATACGTCACGAACTACATGACGATAAAATACACCTCTCTAACATTATACCGAATCACGACCCAATAGATCGTTAAGTTTGTTTTGTAACACTTTACGGTCCGGAAGATACAATTGATATTTTGAGACAAATAATTTATCTGAAACCCCACCCAGGGCATACTCGACAAGTGCGTGATCTTTTTTATCAGCCCCAAGAATAATCCCAATGGGCGCTGCGTCTCCGGATGTCATTTCTTCCTTCTTAAAATAATTCAAATACATGTTCATTTGGCCTACATCCAAATGATCAACATGGCCGATTTTAAGGTCCACTAAAACAAAACATTTTAATACCCGGTGATAAAAAACCAGATCCACATAAAAATGTTTATTGCTAAAGCTTATCCTGTACTGCCGTCCGACAAAAGCGAAACCTTTTCCCATTTCCAAAAGAAACATCTGCAGATTATCAATGATTTTCTGCTCCAATTCTTTCTCGGAATACTTTCGCCCTTGCGGAAGACCAAGAAACTCAAGGACGTATGGCTCTTTAACGGCATCTTCACCTTTTGTAATCATCTGCCCTTCTTTAGACATTTTAAGGACACCCTTTTTATCTTTGCTCAAAGCAATCCTTTCAAAAAGCATAGAATTTATCTGGCGCTCCAAGTTACGGACAGACCAAGCCTCATTAACGCATTGCTTTGCATAAAATCCTCTGGCAAGATCATCGCTGACACTAAGAAGAGCGACGTAATGACTCCATGTCAATTTTCCAGACACTGTCTGGAATTTTTGGTACTTAAGATAAAACTGCCGCATCCCATAAACATTACTTATACTAAAACCTTTACCGTGTTGAACTTTCAAATCTCTAGACAATATACGAAGCAATTCAGACCCGTACTCAGCCCGTTCATTTCCTTTTTGTTCATATTCAACAATTTCACGACCAATATTCCAATACGTCTCAACAAGAATATTATCAACGGCCACATACGCACGCTGCCGGCCGCGGGTTAAAATATCCCCAATATTCCTTATTAATCCCTGATAATTTGATAAATTTTTAGACATTAATATTTTCTCCAAATTTTATTTTCTTAATTCACCGACTTTACCTTCTTTTTTGACACCACTGATAAAAATATTGTATTGGCTCATGGTCAACCTATTAGCACATCTTTTATTACCTATCTATTTATCTTCTCTGCAGGCAATAGCTCCTGTATATTTTGAACTTTCTCTTTCTTTTTTTTCTTTAAGACATTTAGCCTCTTTCTCTTTCTCTTTCTTCACATACAGATACACGCCCTTGGCAAGGAGTTCACCAATTTTATCCAATCTTTGTGAGATCGGTAGATCTCGGTACATAAAAAAGCCCCTTGGCCGAAAATTCTTCCAAAGGGGTGAAAGAAATCACAATAAAACTAATTGAACTTTTAAGAACTAAGATTTTTTAGGGGTTTTTACTACTTTTGCCGACTAGGGATATCGGAAATTATTAAATTTATCATTGAGTTACGTATTAATATTAACAAATAACCTGAATTTGTCAAACACAATTTAAAGTATCTGAATCAAACAGACCCTTATCCTTAAGAAGTTGATTTTATCTTTCATTCTTTTGTGTCCTCATGTTGCGCGGGGTTGTTCAAGACCACTGTCCCACTGTTGGTTGTGGGAGAGTGGTCTTGAACGAAATGTTGCGCGCCAGCCAACATAACCCCGCGCAACATATAGAGTTACGAATTCATAAAATTACAAAACCGTTACAGATTTGTAACGGTTTTGTAACAAGTTTGTAACGAAATTGACCTGTTTAAAACTACTAATTTGATGCTGTTGTCAATCATCATCTAAAAATGCAGCATAAATCACCATGAAAAACACGTCGGTGTAACTAAGAATACTCGTGCTAGTTTAAATTAGTTTGCCTGAAATAGCCGCCTCTACGCCATTCAACTCTGTTGCGCTCAACAAAAACCTCATCTTTAGCCTTAAAGTCCTTGAAACTATTAAAATGAGCCTTTGCCCCTATCAAAAAAAAGAAAATGCCTAGCGCCACAGCCCAGCCCCAACTAAGGCTACGACCAACGGAGAAGGCAATAAAACCCCATAATATGCTCATGGCATAAATCGTATGCTTCACTCCCCGAGGCCTATTTAATAACCAAGAAGCACCTAAAAGCATCCCGCTAAAAATAAGCCAAGATCGAAATGCCACCCCATATAGAGCGGAAAATAACAGTATTTCAAAATTTAAGATTACAAAATTTTTGTCATTAATTAATCGTCCCGTATACATCCTAATTATACTCAACATAACGCCTCCTAAAGTTCGGATAATAATATATTGACTACCATTATTATAATGATAAAATTCAACTAATGCATCAAAAAATTACAAAATGCTTTGTGTATGCCAGAGTCTCAACCGATGAGCAAGCATCCGGGCAATATAGCTCCATCGATTCCCAAGTAGACATCTGCAAACACTATATTGAAATCCAAAAAGAAAAAGGCTGGCATTTTGTCGCCTCCTACACCGATCCAGGCTTCTCTGGCAAAAATTTGGAAAGACCCGGTATCCAGCAAGTTATTTCAGATATCAAACAAGGCAAAATTGATGTCCTTATTGTTTACAAAATTGAACGCCTTGTAAGAAGCATTAAGGACTTCTATATGTTATGGGATTTATTTGAAGCCCATAACGTAACATTTGTTTCTGCTACCCAACAATTTGATAGTTCAAACGCTATGGGTAAACTGATGCTTAATGTTCTTTTAAGTTTTGCTCAATTTGAACGGGAGAATACTTCTGAGAAAACAAGAGATAAAATGAAACAACGGGCACGATTAGGTAAATGGCACGGCGGCTTATATCCATTTGGCTATGATTACAGTAAAGAAACAAAGAAACTTAGCATTAATAAAACAGAATCCATAGCCGTTAAAAAATCGTTCTCAATGTTGCTCGAAGGCAGAAAACCCACGGAAATAGCCAACTACCTCAACTCTAAAGGGTTCAGAACAAAAACACGAAAAATCACTACCAAAGAAGGCATTATAAAAACAACCGGCGAGAATCGATTTAATGATGACTTTATCAAAAAAATCATCTTAAATCCCATTTATAAAGGTTTCGTTCATTTTAACGACGAACAATTCAAAGGTGAGCATGAAGAATTGGTTTCAACCAAAGTATGGGAAAAAGCGAATCAGCTTATGAAACCCGTCACCCCAAGAAAAACTGAATACGCCAAAGATACTCACACCCATCTTTTAAAAGGACTTCTAAAATGCGGTCAATGCGGAACATTTTTAACGCCCTACCCCGCTGGAAAAAAGGATAAAAACGGCGTCCCCTATTTATATTATGCCTGTGGCAAAGTCGTTGATTTTGGTAAACATTCCGATTGTAAAGTAAGAATGATTCCGGCTAGAGAATTCGAGAATATCATTAAGAAATGCCTAACAGATTTAGGCAATAACAAATCTCTTATAGAATACACCATTAAGAATTCAACAGAATTTACAAAAAACAAAATATTACCATTCCAGAATCAAAAGGAAAAAGCTGAGCAACAATTAGCAAAAATAATTAGCGAAATCAATCGTATTATCAAAATCATGAAATCGCAAGATTTGATAGGCAACGAAATTACAGATGAATATAAAAAATTACTTTATGAAAAATCATCATTACAAAACCAAATAGAGAAATTAACGATCGATATAGAACGATGTAAGCAAGATGTATTAGATGCCGAAATGATCAAAAAGACAATTTTGGCCTTTGATAAGGTTATAAACGCACTCCCTATCGAAGACCAAAAAGACATATTTAACCTTCTCATTAGGGATATAACTGTTTGGGGGTTTGAACCGGAAAAAGAAAAAGCCCCTAAAGAATTAGGGGCTTTTACGGCGAAAATCCGAACTAAATGGCTTAAGATTAAACTTTCATTGTTCCAATTCCCTCAGATTGAGACGTATTATAAGTCTCTATCTGAGAAAAAAGGAAGTTCGGATAATTCACCTAAATGGCTCCCCCGCGAGGGCTCGAACCTCGGACCCATTGGTTACACTTAACCCGCTATTACTAACGGAAGTGGACTCTCTCTTTGCCATGCCTGAATAATCAGGTTTAGGCAGCAGGTGTATAGTCTCTGCACGTTCCCGGCTCGTTCCTAAACTTTGTTTTGGAACTTCGCTGGGCTTCGCTCAGGATTACCCCATCACTGGGGCTTCCCTGAATTAGCCTGCTGTTTCAATTCCGCTTTCACGGAAAAGCTGCGTTGAGCATGAATTTCACGGTGACAATTCGCACACACTAAAACACATTTATCTAACTCTTGTCTGACTTTATTCCAGCTGCGCGTATAACCTTTGCAGGAAATATTAAAGTCTTTCTGAGAAGGATCTTTGTGATGAAATTCCAAGGCATCATTACATCGATTGTAACCACACCTTTCACAAAACCCGCCTTTATATTCAATCGCCTTAAGCCGTATCTTCTTACGTCTTTTTTTTTACAGCGTCGATCAAATATAATCTTCGATCAATATATTTTCTTGTATCTACTTTTGCCATCCGCCCTCATGCTGCTGACTGTTCACAGCCAATTGCTCTACCAACTGAGCTACAGGGGAATGATTTTTTTAAAAGAACTAATCCCATAATTTTTATAAGCATTCATTAGGGGAATGAAATCTAAAATATGATCACAAAATTATATCTAAATACTTCCAAAAGTCAACTATGTAATTAAGCTGGTTTTTAATGAAACTCCGCGCCCTAAGGATGTGGCCCGTTGACTCATCTCAAAGCCCCTTCGACTCGCTTACTCCGTTCGCTCGCTCAGGGTGGTTCGCCTACTAGTGGTGAGCGACCGACGGGAGTCGAACCAATAAAAAAGGCCGCCCATAGACGAGCGGCCTTAAGAGGGTTGATAAATGGCTGCAAAAAATAGTATATATTTTTCTCAGCAACTGTAAAGCGATTCATTTGCCAATCGTTGGTAAAAAATTGCTGCTTATATAAAAGTATTTTAAAATGTCCGGGTATGTCACATTGACGGAAACGCACCTGTGATATAAGCTTTTAATCTAAAGTTAATGTTCCCTTAATGACCGATATTTTATACTTACAATGATGAAAATCGCACTAACAATTTTCTCCTCCCTTTGGCTTTTAGCTATGCCTTCTATGGCGTATGCCTATTCAGATATAGAAGCTCAACAGCTCGTTAAACAATACGTGTCCGCCTTTCAACAAAAAAATGAACCGCAGATGAATGAAATTTTTGATCAAATCTACCAAGATCCAAAAATGCATGCGCTCGTCAAAACTAATCATCCCGACGAATATATTCTAATTAATTATCGGTCTATTTTAAGAAAGATCGACCGGCTCGAACAAATCTATGGAAATAAATCAAACACCCCGTCGACAATACCACAAACGGCAACCTTAACGCCCTCTCCGCGGCAATTTGGAACATTTTTGCGGGGAAATCCTGATAGCCGTACACAAGCCACCAGCTCGCCAAATCAAAATCGCCCTGCAAACCAACGCTGGACGGTCACAGCTAATAATCGACTACAACAAAATAATAGCACAGCTAACCGCGGATATTCAAATCGCACGATCGCACACACACAAAGTAATCAACAAAGATTACGTCGACGATAATCAATTTATATTGATGGAAATATAATGGGTAAGATTAATCCCAGCTGCCGCCGATGGCCTTGATCAATTGCACAGCAGAAATCAAACGCTGGACGGTGATTTGTGAAGCCTGCAATTCAGCGTCGAGGCGGGTGCGCTCGGCATCAATGACTTCAAAAAATGTGACTAGTCCTTCTTTGTAACGGGAAATGGAAAGTTGAGCTGTTCTGCGGGATGTCTCCAACACGTCGACTTGAGCAATAGCCTGCTCTTTTCTTAACTTTAAATTACTCATCGAAGTTTCCACTTCTTCAACGGCTTTTAATACGGTCTGACGATATTCCTCGACGGTCTGTGTATATTCAGCCTTGCTGGCCTCTAAATTAGACTTACCTCGTCCGCCGGTAAAAATAGGAATGGTTACACTCGGGCCAAATGACCAGTAACGGCTTTCCCAATCAAATAAATTGTTTGCTTCCACACTCTTCAACCCGCCCTCGGCCGATAAAGTAATTCGCGGGAAAAAAGCGGCCTGAGCTACGCCAATTTTTGCATTAGCTGATGCGACGAGCCTTTCGGACCTTGCGATATCCGGACGACGTTCTAATATTTCCGACGGTAAAATGATCGGAACACGGGGAACTTTTATATTGAGGCCTCGAGATTCAATTTTAAATTTAGCCGGCTGTTGGCCGCATAACACAGCCAAAGCATTCTCTAATTCTTCACGTCGACGTAAAATATCGATACGATCAGCCTTGGCTTTAGCCAATTCACCCGTCGCGCGGTTAAAATCTAATTCACTGGTCACGCCGCCTTCCATACGTGTCGTCACAACATCAACGGCATACTGACGCAATTTAATCGCTTCATCAATAATTTCAACCTCTCGATCCAATTCACGCAATAAAAAATAATTAATAGCGATGTCGGTACTGAGAATGAGACGTACAGAATGATATTCCGCGAGACTAGCTTCGGCTTGTGCGTGAGACGCTTCAAATCCTCGTCTGACACGGCCCCATAAATCAAGCTCATAACTAAAATCAATCGGAATCGTAAATTGATTGGAAACATAACTTCCCGCGCCTCCCGCCGAGGACGCGAAACTATTTTTCGTCGAGCGGGAACGTTCAAATTCAGGTATTCCTAATACAAGCGGATAAAATTCCTCCCGGGAAATCCTGGCCAAAGCGCGTGCTTTTTCCACACTGGCGACGGAACTTTTTATATCATGATTGTAATCAAATGCTAAATCTTCTAATTTATTTAACGCACCATCTTGAAATACACTCCACCATTCTCCCCGCTCAATATGATCCTTAGGTTCAGCGACTTTCCATTGATCATCTTCTTCTATACTCCAATTATTGGGCATAGAAACTTGAGGGCGGACAAAATCTTTTCCAACCAGAGGATGACATCCGCTCGTTGTCAAAACAAACAATAGAACAATTGACAGAATAGCTTTATCAGGAAAGGATTTAGCCTGCTGTATTTTTTTATTCTTCCTTCGATTCATGAGAACATAAACCGCCGGAATAACAAAAAAAGTTAAAAATGTACCCAATGCGATTCCACCGACGGCAGCAACACCTAAAGGACGGCGGCTTTCAGCACCGGCTCCAAATCCGACGGCGATCGGCAATATACCTGCGATCGTCGCGAAGGCGGTCATCAAAATTGGGCGGAAACGCATTTTTCCTGCGCCTAACATGGCGCGCATGGCACCTTTGCCTTTACGCATTTCCTGATTCGCAAAATCGACGAGCAAAATACCGTTTTTAGTCACAATCCCGACGAGAAGTATAATTCCAATTTGACTAAATAAATTGATCCCCATCGATGTAATCCGCGGGAAAGTACTGAGCCAACTTCCCGGAGCCGCAGCGACGATCATCTTATCAAAACCGGCAACTAGCCATAAACTCAACAAAGCCCCGAAGAACGATAATGGTAATGTAAATAAAATAACAAACGGGTCACTCAAGCTTTCAAATTGCGCGGCCAGGACCATGTAAATAATCAGGATGGCTAATAAGAGAATAAATAACATTTCGCTTCCCGCTTCTTTCAAGTCCGCGGCTTCTCCGGCCCATTCGTATTGCAGCCCTTTTTCGTCGAGCTGTTTTAACAAAGCTTCGGTTTTTTCAATTGCTGTTCCCAGTGGAATATTGATCGGCGTGGCTTCGATCGTCGAAGAACGAAGACGATTAAAGTGATTAATCGCGCTAGGGCCTCCACCCGTTTCATAATCGATCAGGTTAATCAGTTGAACCAATTTTCCTTCCCGGTTATTGACATAAATTCTTTCCAAATCCGACGGAGAAAGGCGTGACTTACGTTCCAGCTGAACGATAACATCATATTCCTCACCGGCCAGATTCACTTTAGATAAGTCGAGCCCGCCGAACAGAATTTGCAAAACCTTAGAAATATCCTGAATCGAAACGCCTAACACCGCGGCGCGGTTACGATTAATGCTGATACGAAGTTCCGGTTTGTTCAACTCGAACGTCGAGCGGACATTCATAAGAAACCCTTCTTGACGCAATTTTTGGCTGAACTCCTCGGAAATACGGTTTAGTTCCTTTAAATCTTGATGCTGCATGACAAGCTGAAAGGGTTGTGAAAATCCGCCGCCAATGGCTTTTGGAATAATCGGAATAACAAACGCACCTTCAATATTCATAAAAAACTGACCACCCAATCCCATAGGCCCGTTAACAATATCGCGAACGTGACGTTTACGGTCTTCTTTTAAACGGATAAACGATAGCCCTTGTGACGCCTGGCCTGGACCGCCTCTGGCCAAAGCCACCGCCGAGAAAAATCCCTCGACTTCAGGTGTCTCACTAATAATCTTTTCCATCTTTCGAACCATGCGGTCGGTATATTCACTCGTCGATCCTTCAGGTGCAACAGCAATACAAAATAATCTTCCTTTGTCTTCTTGGGGAAGGAACTCTTTATCTAAATGCATGTAAAAGAAAACCGCGCCAATCATCGCCACAGCGCTAACAATAAACACGGCATAAATATATTTAAAAGTCTTTCCGAGAAATTTTACATAAGCTCGACGGCACTTAAGCAGCCATCGTTCAAACATCATAAGCATTCCCTGCTTTTCATATTCATCATGCGGCTTTAAAATCCGCGCGCACATCATCGGCGTAAGCGTTAAAGCCACAAAAGCAGAAATCATGACGCTACAAGAAATCGTCACGGCAAATTCGATGAATAAACGGCCGGTATCACTGGTTTGAAAGGCCATAGGTAAGAATACAGCGACAAGAGCGACGGTGGTCGCGATAATAGCAAATCCAATCTCCTTCATCCCCAGATAAGCGGCTTTAAATGGCGGCATGCCTTTTTCAATATGCCGATGGATATTTTCAAGAACAATAATCGCGTCGTCGACAACAAGGCCAATCGCCAAAACAAACGCGAGCATGGTGACCACATTGATCGAAAAACCGAAGAAATATAAAATCCCAAAAGTGGCAATAATAGAAACCGGAATAGCCAAACTCGGAATCAGCGTCGATCGGACATTGTGAAGGAAAATATAGATAACAAATATAACTAAAGCAAAGGCTATGCCAAGCGTAATCCAAACTTCTTTAATCGAATGTTCGATGAATGTGGATTCATCATAGGGAATGCTGAATGTAATTCCCTCGGGAATAAGCGGTTTGATTTTTTCTAATTCTTTTTTGAGCCCTTCGGCAACGTCAATAATATTGGCTTTGGATTGTTTGATAACACCGATCCCGACGGCAGGTTTTCCATTATAACGGGCAACAGAGCGCTCATCCTCTACACCAACTTCAGCAAATCCGATATCACTCAACCGGACCAATTCGTCGCCGTTTCGGCTAATCACTAATTCATTAAATTCCTCAGGAGATTTTAATTGTCCTTTGGTTTCAATTGACAATTCCCGCTGAAAACTTTCTAATCGTCCGCTGGGAAGCTCAACGCTTTGTTCACGCAAAGCGCGTTCCACGTCGAGAACTGTAACCCGGTGAGATGCCATTTTATCGGAATCGAGGCGGATACGAATAGCAAAACGCTTCGATCCTCCAAATATAACGGAACTGACTCCCGGCACCGTCTGTAACCGGTCTTTAAACAAATTTTCAGCAATGGTTGTCAATTCAAGGGTCGAATAACGTTCACTATATAAAGCGACCCAAATGGAAGGATTTGCATCAGCATCCTGTTTAGCGACGATGGGTTCTTCAATGTCGTCGGGCAAACGGCCACGTACGCGGGAAATGCGGTCGCGCACGTCTTGAGCTGCAACGTCCACGTCGACGGTTAAATCAAATTCAATGGTAATGGAACTGAGTTGTTCGCGGTTTTCACTGGTGAGCTGTTTGATCCCTTCAACGCTGCTTAAGGCATCTTCCAAGGGCTCGGTGATTTGTGTTTCCATAACCGAAGCGCTTGCGCCGGGATAAATCGTCTGCACATTGATGATCGGCGGTTCAATATCCGGAAGTTCCCGCACCGGTAAACGCATAATCCCGACGATGCCGCATAAAATGAGCAGTAAGCTCATCATCGTCGCTAAAACCGGGCGCTGAATACTAATTTCAGATAATTTCATACGACTTTCTTTCGCTTGATTCTTCAAATCGAACGTTCACTTTTGATCCTGGCCCGATTTTTTGATACCCTTCTGTAATAACGACATCACCTTCATTGACACCGGAAAGTATTTCAACCATACCGTCCGTTCTTTTTCCCGTCGTGACCACGCGAAGTTCGGCGGTATCACCTTCTCCAACGGCGTAAACAGAAACTGTATCACCTTTGACAATTAACGCGGTTTCCGGAACAACGATAGCATCTTTTTTTACATCCCAAATAAGCTCGACGTCGGCAAACATTCCTTGAAGTAGTTTTCCGTCGGGATTAGGCACTTTCGCCTTGGCCAAAACAGTTCTTGTCGTTTCATCAACCTTAGGATCAATAAAAAAAACTTCACCTTCATAAGTCTTATCTTTATAGGCCGCTACTCTTATATTCACGATCTGTCCATTTTTTATATTGCTTAAATAACGTTCCGGCATACGAAACACAACTTTCATAGGATCTTGATTAAATAAGGTGGTTAAAAGAGTCCCTCGGGAAATATATTGTCCAACACTGATAAAACGTTCACCTATAATTCCGTCAAAAGGAGCTGTGATTGTGGCGTCATCCAATTCTTCTTGAACCAAGGCGGCCGTGGCGCGATTCGATTCCAAAGAGGCGGCGGCTTGATCATATTCCTGCTGAGAAACGGCTTTTGATTTGACTAAATTTTCATACCGACGGGCGGTGGTTTCCGCGAGTTTCAAATTGGACGAGGCTTGATCATACGTCGAAGTTAATTTCTTCTTATCCATCTCCATTAATAGATCGCCGGCTTTAACCATTGATCCTTCAGTAAAATTGATTTTTTCAATAGTCCCGTCGATCTCACTCTTAATCTCGACGGATTCATTCGACTCCATTGTCCCGATCATAGGAATTTTATCTTGTAAATCTTGTTTAACCGCCTTAAAACCAACGACATTGGAAGCCATCATTCCCATATGAGCTGCACCGTCGGCTTTTTCTTTTTTTGAACAACCCGTGAAGGTTAAAGGTAAGATCAGAAAATAGAAGAATAAATGTTGAACAGCAGGATTTCTTAAAAAACTCATCGTTGTCCCCCCTGGGCTGAAGATAGGCTATTGACTAATTTCTCTATAATATCTAGGTAATTCTGACGTTCGGTTGAATCAAGTCTTTTAAATAAATGGATGATACCTTGTTTTTTCTGGGCATAAACTTCATCAATAATAGAACGGCCTTTATCGGTAATCGCCACGAATACGGTTCGACGGTCATCTTCTCCCCGTTTACGCTTGACTAAGCCGTGTTTGACCAGCCGGTCAATCATCCCGGTGGCTGACGAGAACTTCTTATCCATGGAATGAACAAATTCATTCATCGTCCATTGATCCTGTGAAGCTAATTGATCAAGCACTAAAAACTGCTGGCAGGTGATTTTTCCCGTCGTAACATAATTATTTTCATAACGGGATATTTCCTGCATTAATTGCGGAAGCAATTCAACTAATCGGTCACCAAATTTGACGGGCGTTAAACCCATAATTTCCTCATGGTTTATTTCGTGGCACGAAATATTGTCCATACGAAATATATACTAATTTAAGCCATAAAGCAAATTTAATTTATAGGAAAAATTTGCTCAATTCTTGTTCAAATATGGACGATAAAATGCGAGGATTATCCTTTTAGTTCGGATAAATGCTTAATTCGTTTAAGCATATTTGGATGGGTGCTTAAAAATTCCATCATTTTATCAGACGAAGAAATGCTCAGCGGCTGCTGACGCAGACGGGATAATTCGTTTGCATCAATGGTACCGGATTTATCCAAATCCAGCTGATAAAGATCTTTAATTTCGATTGCGGCGTTTGAGGGATCGTTTAGAAAAAAAGCCTTCATTCCCTCCGCCTCCTTCATCGCCCCTTTTCCCATACGGGCTGAACCGTAAACGAGTTTGTAAAGCGCGCTGGCTAAAGCCTCCGGACGATTGCCCAATTCGACTGATCCTTGGTCAGCAAAATATTCACGAATTCGTGAACCATACAAGACAAGTAAATTAGTGATGAAATAAAAAAGAAACGCGACTAGGCCAATGGCAACGGTATTCCCGCGGTCACGATTACGTCCACCGAAAAACATAAAGTGCCAAGCGATACGATACATAATCATCGGAATAACTGATAATAAAGTAATGGTGACGACGTCACGGTTCTTGATATGCGTAAGTTCGTGCCCGATGACTGCTTTTAATTCCTCTGAAGTTAATAACTGCATAATTCCCTGAGAGACACAAACGCGCCCATCCTTTTGTCCTCGCCCAAAGGCAAAGGCATTGGGAATATTAACGTCCGACACGCAAATTCTCGGCATAGGGATATTTGCCCGACGGGCCTGTTCTTCAACCATCGCGTATAATGCCGGATATTCTTCACGCTTCACATAACGGACATGCATGGTCCATTCGACGATTTTCGGACCAATCATAAATTGTATGAACATCATTCCAAGCGAAAGAAACAAATAAAACTGAAAACTGACTATCCCCGCCGCTGTACCAACCATGACAGCGATGGCGTATAAAATGCCAAATAAAACAGCCAATAACGTATACATTCTTAATTGTAGGGAAATCATTTTAACTCCTCCTCTAATCTCTTTAGAAAATTATACCACTACTTTCAAACTCAACGGACAAATGTCAAATTCCACCGGCGTTTTGCACAAATATTCTGCATCCACGTGAACCGGATGTTTACCTTTGCCGAACACAACGGCCTTCTTGCATTGAAAATATTCAACCGCCAAATGTTTATCGACTTTTCCGCGATTTGATCCAAATAAATAATTAAACACACTGAATAAATCTCTGTATTTAAAAATACATACATCCAAATAACCGTCGGTTAAATCCGCTTTTGACGCGAACATCATATCCCCGCCATAATACCGGCCATTTCCAATAACGATAAAATATCCTTTCCGGCGTATAGGCTGATCATCAATTTGGATGATAATTCTTCGAAACGGGTACGTAAAAAGTTGTGATATTCCGACGATGAGATAAGCCAGCGCCCCATAGGCTTTTTTCAATTTTGAATCCGCTTTTCTTAAAACATGCGCGTCAAACCCGATTCCGGACATGCACACAAAATAACGGCCATTGGCTTGGCCCAAATCGATTGTCCTTATGTTGCCCGACGCGATAATCTGACACGCGGCTTTAATCTCGACGGGCAATTTCATTTCTATACCGAAAACGTTAGCCGTACCCAGCGGAATAACTCCCAATGCCGTATTCGAATATGCTAAGCCATTTATCACTTCATTAATGGTGCCGTCCCCGCCGGCCGCAATAACTAAATCATATCCCTCTTGAACACATTTTTTGGCCAGTTCCGTCGCATGGCCTTTAGCTTTCGTCGCGGAAACATCCGTATCGATGCCATAGGATACCAGATATTTTTTAGCCTGATTTATGCATTCTTCATTCGAAGGATGAAGTTCAAATTTACGGTATTTGATACCCAACAAATTCTTTAAAAAAGGCGACAGCGCCAATCCTTGTCCGGCTTTGTCATTATAAATAATCATCACCTTTTTAAATAAATTTGCCCAAGGATTAGAAAGAAAAACTTTGGCAAATTCATAATCCTCGGGTGTATCAACATCCATACCGAGCTCAGCATACGGTGACTCCAAAATGCGAACACTGGTTTGTATTTTCTTTGATAAAAAACTTTCAATTTCCGGAAGAGAATTATTATTTTCGCAGCCTAACATTTTAAGAATTCCACCCGGATCTTTCCGGTTTTTTCGCATTTTTGATAGGTCTTCTAATAACTGGGAAACAAGGCTGAATTTTTTAACATAATAAATAGTTGTGCCGACATAATTTTTATCGCCAATCGGAATGTATGCGCGTTTGGATGCAATTTTACTTTGATCAAAAGCGCTTTTCTCGACGTATGGAAAAACAATATCTGCTTGGCTGTTCTCAATATTCAAGATGGTATGGTTAATGATTTCGGTGTTTAAAAAAACAGCGTCACAAAAGGTGATCAGATATCCGCTCTCCTGATCAGAAGCGCTATAGATCAAAGATTTCACATAGTCCACCCCATGAATCAGACTCTGCACAACATTCATTCCCTCAAATATTCGCTTCCTGACATAGCGCATGGACGCTAACTGATCCAATTCATCCGGACCGATGACAATAATATTCCCCACATAATCGCTTTTATTAAAAGCTTCGACAACCCAATCAAGCATCGGTTTCCCGTGAATAGGCAAAAGGGCTTTATTAGACCCATAGGCATCCTGCAAAGCGCCTTTTTCATTGCCGGCTAAGATAATAACATTATATTTTTTCATAAGAATGGTTAAGTCTTCTCTAATTCCATTGAAAAACTTTCTTCAAAGAATTATACACACTTTGCTTTCGTTGTTAAATAAAAAATACTGCTTGGAGGGCGATCGACAGGATTTTAAGTCAAGATGATGATTCTAACAGAATTTAAGGGTCAATGCTGTTCAATCAAATGTTTGATTTCAGCTAATTTCTGGCGGGTAGCTACTTCACCAGCTTTGAGGAGTTCATCTACTTTATACAATTCAAACCAGTTTATCCCGGCGGTATCCGGATGAATGACAACATCGGCATGCTGGGCACTTTGTTCAGCAATGACATGTTCGCACGCCTGCAGTGTGCGCACGATAATATCTGAAATGTTCGGTGAAATGCTCCTTCCGAACATACGGCCAATGCGGAATTTAACATAATGAAAAGGCTTTTTACGAAACGGAATATCAGCCAGGGCTTTTTTGTGTTTGTTAATCATTTCAACACCCGCGACAACATCGCTGGGGGATTGTAAAACATTTACAGCAATAATTTTTCTTATACCGCGGCTATAAAGAACGTTCGTCGGCAGTGGATTAAGCACTCCGCCATCAATGATTTCCTGTCCGTTTTCACATATGGGCTCAATAACGCCGGGAATCGCAATACTTTTTCGTATACCGTCGACGATTAACCCGGTATCAATAACTAATTCTTCTCGTTTAAGCAAATCATACGCGACAACTTTAAACGGCACACGGACATTGTAAAACGTTTTATTTCCTAAATATTTCTTAAGCCAACGGCCGATCAAACGGCCTCCAATTAAACCTTTGATTGGAATAACCGGATCGAATAATTTCAGCATAAACATTTTATTTTCGAATTCACGCGCAGCCCCTTCCAACTCGTCAATCGTCATTCCTGAAGCCCACAATCCGCCGATCAATGCCCCCATGCTGCTTCCGACGACATAATCAATAGGGATACCTTCTTCTTCCAGCACTCGGATGACGCCGATATGCGCTATGCCTAAGGCCGCGCCGCCGCCAAGGACCAATCCAACCAATACACCGCCAACTTCACGGGCAATGCGCCGCATGGTTTTGGCGTAAACCGTCTTATCATGGGACATTAGAAAATCAAAATTATCGGTATCAATTTTCTGGGTTAAATCTTCTTTCGGAATAAGCGGCAATGAAACGTAGACGGAGAAATCGATATATTTATTGATTTCTTCGAAAGAAAGATATTCTTTTTGATTAACGGCGCGAATAATCACTTTAATCCGTTCTTCCTTAAAATTGTCTTTTAACGTTTGTTCCAGGCGATCAATGATTTTCCGAGTCACAGCGAGGTCTTCTTGCTGATCCGTCGTGATTAAATGGACTTGATCAGATTGCGTCAATGTTTCCTGGACCACCGCGTCCATGGTATTCGGCAAATCAAAAATGACATAATGGTAATCCATAACCAGAGGGCTGATCAATTGACTGACATCCTCTTTAAGGGCCGTTCCGTTAGTATCAAAACTGAAATTTAGGACATCTATCCCCGTCGGATCTTTTGATATATTTTCATTAATTTTATCGTGTTCCGCAATAATATCATCGAGCAGAACCGGACTTTTTTTCCAGTGCGGAGTTGTCTCATTCGTGGGGATTTTTGAGAAGTCATAGTCCGTCGTGTTAATATTGATCAGCATGACTTTTTTCTTCGTTTCTTTAGCTAAGTTAATGGCCAAATTGACAGCATAGGTTGAACTTCCCGTCGCTAAAATTGGGCTGTATACAGAAATTATCGTACTTTCAAAAATGGTTTTGACACCTTTTACGTGACCTCGGACCCGTTTGGAGAGGCTATGATTTAAATCAATACTTAATTGAGGAATGGATTTTAAAATCGTGTGGAACTCATCTTTATCGATTTTCAGGACGATGGAATTATTGACGGCTTCATATGTCAGTGTATGATTTTCTCCCGTCAACAGAGAAATAATTCCGAAATGGACGCCCCGGTGAATAAATTCGACATTTTCTTTTCGCCCCGTTGAATCCGTTTTGTAGGTCCGAATACGGCCGGAAATAAGGCAATAAAAAAAGTCAGCCGGATCCCCCTCATGCCGAATCAAATCACCTTTTTTATAGTGCTCGATGACAGCCTTACGGGCGATCCTTTGCATATCAAACCAGTTAAGGTTTGAAAATATGGGGATCTGCTTGACAATATTAAAACGATGTAAAAAAGAATCGATAAAAGACATAGGTTTTAAGTAATGATTTCATTCTCCAGCCAAACATATTCTTTGGCCAAAAGTTTTTTTGCGATTCTGAGCGAACTCTCGTCGGTATTCTTTTTATTTTCAGAAAAAAGACGGTTGATTTTTTGTCGGGCTGAAAGACAGTATAACTGAGCTAATTCCACCGCGTTAGACTTTTTCGAATTTGTTTTAATCAGATAATCCGCGTAGGAACAAGTGGTGGCCACAGCAAAAAGCTCGACGCCGATATCCACCACCCGATTCAGAATAGCTTGCTTTGATTCCAGTTTCTTTTGGTGAATCATCATGTTGTGAAAAATGATTCTGGCTAACTTTTTGGATGCGGTCTGACAAAAATCCATATGTGGACGAAGCCTTTCATCGAGCTCACCGAATGTCGATAAAGACGGGAAAAACAATTTCGGATACCACGTCGTGTAATAACGGATCAGAGATAATAAAACTTTCAATTTTTCCCCTACAGATGTTTTATGGCTTAATAGCGGCGCAGCCTTGCTCAAATGCGGATCAAGCGCTTCACGAGCAATAAATAAATGCATGATCTCCGACGTGCCTTCAATAATAATATTGATCCGCGCGTCTCGTAAAACCCGCTCCACCGCCCAGGGTTTCATGCCACGGGCGCGCAAAGAATCCGCGTTTTCATATCCTTGACCGCCGCGGATCTGCAAAGTCTCGTCGACGATGAACCAGCTGTGATGCGTACAAAAATATTTAGACATCGCCGCCTCTAACCTGATATCTTTTTTCTTATCATCACCCATAATGGAGCAAAACCAAGTCATCGCATCCATGGCAAAGGTGTGGCCAGCGATATAACTAAGTTTTAAAGCAATAGATTCATGCTCCCCAATCGGTGATCCCCATTGAACACGCTGAGTCGACCATTCCCGCGCAACATGCAAACACCACTTGGCAATACCGACGGACGCCGCCGGCAAAGTCAAACGACCAGTGTTTAATGTTGTCAGCGCGAGCTTTAAGCCTTCGCCTTCTCCGCCAAGGATGTTCTCTTTCGGAACTTTGACATTTTTAAAACGCAATAATCCATTTTGAATGCCGTGTAAACCAAGAAATTGACATCGATGAAGTTTTTCAATTCCCGGCGTATCCATTTCAACAATAAATGCCGAGATTTGCTTTCGTTCTTTGCCGTTTACAATTTTTGGAGGTGTGACCGCCATGACCACAATGACGCCGGCGATTAGTCCGTTAGTGCACCACAATTTATCCCCGTTAATGAGAAAATATTTTCCATCTTCCGTCGGAGTCGCGGTGGTAGTCATATTGCGCGGATCACTGCCAGCCTCTGGTTCGGTCAAAGCAAATGCGGATATAACGCCTTTACCAAATAAAGGCAAATATTTCTTCTTTTGTTCCTCTGTTCCGAATAGTTTCAAAGGTTGAGGCACACCGATACTTTGATGAGCTGACAACAAAACTGCCGTCGATCCGCAATAACTGGCCACTAAATGAATCGCGCGATTATAATTAACTTGGCTTAAACCCAGCCCACCATATTCTTTGGGGACTTTGATCGCGAACGCTTTTAACGACGCCAAACCTTTGTATACCTTTTCCGGAATAATACCTGTCCGGTCAACCTCGTCGGGATCCAAATTCTTTTCAAGAAAATCTTTAAGGTTGGCAACGTACTGATCGCCTTCTTTTCTGTCCTGATCACTTTGAACGGGGTAAGGATAAATCAGATCCCAGTCGACAGATCCGTGAAAAAGCCTAAGAGCAAAACTCGGCGATAGCCACTGTGTCTCTCTTTGGTCTTCCGCGAACTCCAAAGATTCACGTTTTTCTTTGCTAATATTTTTATCAAAAATACTCATTGTGTTTTCCTGTTTAGAAATGTTTTTTTACTATATCTTGAACATCATCCATTGACACCGACGAGTACCATATATTTTCGGGATACACCATCACATTAACCCCGACGCTGCATTGGCCCAAACATTTTGCCTGGGCGACACGAATACGCGGGTGAATGCCTTTTTCTTTGGCAATCTTTCTTAATTCACGAAAAACATCTTCTCCTTTATGATCGCCGCAACTAGGTTCTTTTCCTTCTTTGTTATTTGTGCAGACAAAAATTTGCTTCTGATAAGGCATTGCTTGTTGTTTCATAATGTTTTCCTATCTGATCGTTTGAGCCATACAAGAGTTTCTAAATGTTTTGTCTTCGGAAAGAAATCGAATGGAATGATGGTCTCAATATCCCATCCGTTATTTACAAAATATTTTAAATCCCGGCCTAAAGATTCGGGACTGCAGGAAAGATACAAAAGGTTTTTAAATTTTTCGGCTCCCGCTAGTTGTTCACAAGCCTGCGGTGTTAATCCCGCGCGCGGAGGATCGATGATAGCTACCGTTGGACCTTGTTCTTCTTTCAATATTCCGTCGAGACAATCTTCCACCCGGCCTTCTACAATATGAACATGACTCAATTGATGATATTGAACATTATACCGGGCAAGCTTAATGGAATTCTTACAGTCTTCAATTAAATAACTTTTTGAATATGAACCTAATAAACCCAAACTGAATAATCCGACTCCACCATAAAGATCGAACAATACTGTATCCTCATTCCACAGCTTAAATTCACGGATTCTTTTAAATAAATCCGGAAGGATAGATAAATTGGCTTGAAAAAAAGTATCGAGCGAATAAAAGATTTTCTTTCCGTGAATCTCTGCCCACAAATAATTTTCTTCGTCGAGCTCTAAAGAGCCTTTACCAATTCCTCCCCATTGCACTTTTCCTTCTTGACCGCAACGGACAACTAAATTTGCCAGTCGATATTTTTCTGGAAGTATCTTTTTTGCTTCATCTTTAATGCGCGGTATAAAATTGGAAATACTCATCGCTGCGATTGGGCACTGGTCTATTTCAATGATTCCAAAGCGGTCATCCGGAGAAAAGCCGACCAAAATTCTTTTGTCTTTAGTCTTTAGCAATCTTAAATCTATTCGATGACGATAGTTGTATTCCTTCGGGGATGGGACGATGGGCTGCACGATCATTGAATCGAACTCGATAAATCTTCGCAAGGTATCGAGTAATCCCCGTTCTTTGATCCTTAGCTCCTCGGAATATGGAATATTCTGATAATGACAACCGCCGCATTCTCCAAATATATGGCAAAGCGGAGTGGCGTGTCGCTGGCTTTCGAAGTTAAGTGTTTCCATAAGCATTGTCATATTATTTTAAAACTTTAAAAGATTCGACCATTTTTTGCGCCGTCGGGAAATATTTATCAAATTGCGACGAGAAGGCTGTGTATGTCACTTGATAAACCTTAACTTTGTTGACAACCGCCCAGGTCACGTAATATCTGTATTCTGAATCCGGGCCTTTACCCGTAAAAATAATTTTATAGGCGGGAATACCGCCTAAAGTAGCCACGTTGGTGGATTCGTCTAAAACAAAATTATCTTTAAATACCATCTTCATCTGTGAAATAGCCTCGGTGGAGTATTCCTGCAGCGTTTGAGGAGTTCTTGAAATATCCTGTATGATGACACTGACATTTTCCTGGAAATAATCTAATGCTCCTTCCAGTGGCGACGCGAAAACAACCACCGTTCCTCCATAAGCCGGCATTTTTGTCCAACTCCCCGGATAGTTAATGGATATTTCTTTCGCGGGATCCTTAAATTTCAGCATACTGTGCAGGCGAAAGTTCAAATAAGCTATGCTTGAGATTAAAATAAAACCGATTGCTCCGCTTATGCCAATCGCTTTGGTTGATCTTTTCATTCTTTACGCGCCCCGCTTGTAAAAACTACTTCCTTTTTGTTTCAATTCCAATAAGTACCGACAAGGAGTAAAACGGTCCGCCTTATATTGGTCTTTAAACATGTTCATTTCATCGACGATGACGCTGATTCCTATTTTATCCGCATAGCGAAGAAGCCCTCCCCTAAAGGGCGGAAAACCTGTACCAAAAATCATGCCCACATCAATCGCATCCGCTTCGGGAACAACACCTTCTTGCAAACATAGGGCGGCCTCATTAATCATCAAATAAATCAACCGCCGCTCAATATCACCGTTCGCGATATGCTGGAAATTTTTTTCACCGAGAATTTTTTGGACATCCGCATTGGGAAACGTTTGCTTATTATGCGTATAAAATCCCCGCTTCGTCTTTTTTCCCAAGGCTTTCTTTTCATATAATTTTGCAAACGTGTCGGCGGGCTTAAATCGTTCTCCGAAACTTTCCTCCAAAATACGCATAACTTTTAAGCCAACATCCAGCCCAACTTCATCGGATAATATAAACGGCCCCATCGGCATACCAAAATCGGTCATGATTTTATCGATGAGGACCATATCGCCGGTTTCTTCCAAAATTCTTCCAGCCTCAGACATGTAAACCAATAAAATTCGATTAACGATAAAACCTCTTGTATCTTTGACGATAATGGGCGTCTTTCCTAATTTTTTGGCAAGATTTAAAGTCGTCGCCAGTGTTTCCTTTGACGTCCGATCGGTGACAATAATCTCGACGAGAGACATGCGGTGAACAGGATTAAAGAAATGCAAACCAATAACCTTTGAAGGATCTTTGGTTTCTTTTGCCATTTCGGTCACGGACAAGGCCGAGGTATTTGTCGCCAAAATAGCCTGATCATTCACCGTATAACTTAATTCATGAAAAACTTTCTTTTTCACATCCATATTCTCGACGACAGCTTCGATGATATAATTTGAATTTTTAAGCCCGGAATAATCCAGCGTCGTCGTAATATGAGCCATTTTAAGCTGCGCTTGGGCTTTGGAAAGTTTTCTAGTTTCTACTGCCTTGTAATAGACCCTTGCCGCCGCCTTAAGACCCTGCGCCAAGGCATCATAACTAATATCTTTCATGCGCACCCAAATATCCCTGGTACTTAATGCTTGGGCTATGCCGCCGCCCATAATGCCCGCTCCGATGACGGAACAGTGCTGAATCTCTTGGGGCTTAATGTCTTCCAGGCCCTCGACGCTTAATTTTTTATATTTTTCCATAATGTAAAATACGTGCACAAGATTCTTTGATATTTCCGTAACAGCCAATTCTCCAAACGCTTCACGTTCAATATGCAAACCCTGGCTGCGTCCGCAATAAAAATTTTGAGAAACAACGTGAATAGCTTTTAGAGGAGCCGGATAAAATCCTTTTGTCGCCGATAAAACTGATTTTCTAGATTCATTAAATATAATTCTGTGAAGCGGTTGAAATTTCTCGATGAGGCCAGGAATTCCTTTTTTGGCCGGAGGCTGGTAACGTTCCTTTTTGATTTTCTTACTGACCACTCCGTCGATAAATGTTTGAAGCTGGGCATCAAGCCCGTTGTTTGGAAAGAGCCGGTCAACCAATCCTATTTTTAAAGCCTTATCTCCCGTGATTGGTTTAGCCGTCAGGATTAACTTTAATCCTTCCGACAATCCGACGACACGCGGCAAGCGATATGTTCCGCCAAATCCGGGAACAAACCCCAGATTGACTTCCGGAAGGCCTATGCTGACTTTATCATTAAATGTGGCGACCCGGAATAAACAGGCTAATGCCAATTCACAGCCCCCGCCTAGCGCAACACCGTCGATCACGGCAATGGTCGGCATAGGCAAATCTTCTATTTTATTAAATAAATCCTGTCCGGCTTTCGCCTTCTTAATTCCGTCGTCAATCTCAGTGATCTTTTCAATTTCTTTAATATCTGCCCCGGCGATAAACACATTCTTTTTCTTACTGAGAAAAACAATGGCTTTCAATGTCGATTTCTCGGATAACTCGCTCAGCATTTTATCGAGCCTGCCGATGGTTTCCACGTTGAGAACGTTCACCTTTGAATCGGGTTGATCAAATTCAATATATCCAATACCGTCCTGTTCTCTGAATATGACTGACATAGTTTTATTCCTCTCCTATCTTTCGAGAATCATCGCCGCGCCCTGGCCTCCGCCGATGCATAAAGAAATAAGGCCAACGTTTAAATTTTTTCGCTGCATATGTTTGAGCATCGTTAAAATCAAACGTGAACCAGTTGTCCCGACGGGATGACCCAAGGCGATCGCTCCACCATTCACGTTAAGAATATCTCGTCGAACATCTCCAGTATAACCTTCATAACCAAACTTTTTCGCGAAATCATTCGACGCTAATGCGCGTAAACAGGCTAAAACTTGAACAGCAAAGGCCTCATTGATTTCAATGGCTTGAACATCACTCAGTTTCATTCCCGCCTTCTTTAAAACTTTTGGAATGGCGTGGGCCGGCCCTATTCCCATACGATTTGGTTCAACGCCGGAAAATGCGAAGGCACGAATATAACCAAGCGGTGGTTTGCTAAATATTTTTGCTTTTTCCTCAGTACCGATCAATAATGCACATGCCCCGTCGGTGATTTGGCTTGCGTTCCCGGCGGTTACAGTTCCTGCATAGCGATCAAAGACCGGTTTCAGCTTTTGTAAAGCCTCCATCGATTGGCCTTCTCTCGGGCCATTATCGTCGATCACTGTTTTCTTGTAATCCGGCCCTGGCGCAACCGGAATGATTTCTTCGCGTAAAATTTCGCGCGCATTGATCGCCCGTTGATGGCTAATCAAAGCAAATTCATCTTGTTCTTGACGGGTAATTCCAAATTCTTTGGCTAATACCTCAGCGGTTTGTCCCATGTTAAGACCACACACCGGATCGCTTAAACCTTGCATGAGCCCAACCGTTGGATTTAATAATTCTTTCGGACTCAATTTTAAAAAAGCTTTAACCTTTGCCGGTAATGTCCTGGCTTTGTTAACTTCACCGAAAGCATTCTGTAATTTTTTTGAATAATATAACGGAATATTGCTCATGGATTCGGTTCCGCCGGCGAAATACAAACTTCCTTCATCACTTTGTATTTTCATAAAAGCCTGAGCGGCTGAT
>JAGOSC010000063.1 GCA_018062515.1 Candidatus Omnitrophota bacterium | reverse complement strand
AGATGCGTATAAGCGACAGTGTTAAAGACGAATATGACACGGCGTCACAAGAAACCGTTCCGCGCAAGTATTTCTCCGGCGGAGCGGCACTGGATAGAGCGGTGCTTTCCAATGATGATGTTTCAAAATCAGAGATCACTCGCACTATAGGACAAATAACTAAGTTGCTTGCTGTGCCGATCACCGTTTTTGCTTTAGATAAGGATGGCAACACTCAAGAAATTACTGATTCAGTCAAAGTTCCCAACGTTTTAGAAGAATTTGAAGATTCAACGAATAACTTGATTAATATAAATCAGGACACCATTAAACATAAACTCGATTCAGTAGGGGTTGTCCCTGATACAGATAATTTTCCGTTCGTGGTTTTTCCAAAGATTAAATTGGATAATAATGAAGCAATGTTTATTTTACAAATAGGAGATAAAAATAAAGAATATATGCTCTTAACCGGTGATGAGAAAGAAAATGATTTTGAGAATTTAGAAATGAAATCTCTTACCATAGACGGCAAGAAAATCGGCGATATTCAATTTGAACAAAGATATAGGTTATTAAACGATCAAAAATTATTTCCCGGAACCCAGTTTGTATTAAAAAATGCAAACGATACGTCACGTTTTTATATATTTAATGAAGATGGTGAAGGTAAAGAAATTACAAAAGCTGAACTTAAAAGAAATATAGAAAATTGGTCCAGAGAAAAAAAACGTGTAGCAGAACAATTAAGCTTTGATCGAGATAGCACACAAAATAAGAAAGCCGTAAATAAACAACTAATCGTTGATTTTAGTTCATCAGGCCAATTAGGTTATTTTAACGAATTGAATTTAAGCGGCCCTTTTACATTTAACAATATGTTTAAAGTTATCCCTTACATTGGATTTGGCTCAACCAAGGAATTTGGCGGCGATAGACCTCATATAAAAGCAACAGGTGAAATTGAATTAAATTTGGAAAATTTTTATGGCCAATTAGGATTAAATTTTGTAAAAGGTTTTTATTTGGATCAGGGTAACAATGAACCGTATTATAAAGAAGGAAAATCTTTTGAAGTGTTGGTCGGTCCTAAATTTTCGTTTAATAAAAAAGATGGTCCTGGATCTTTATTTACTTATGCGGGATATAAAGAAGGGATTATTAAACAATATGCCGATTGGTACAGAGGTGAGTTGGAAAGAAAAAAAAGATGGGCCGTAGGGATAGATGCGCATCAATATAAAGATAAAAAAGAGTTTACACAAGGCATGATTGAATTTTTCTCAAACGATAATCCTTACAGTCAGTTTTTAACTAATATGGGAGTAAATGTAAACTACAGTCATACCGATTTTTTTGGTGATAATTCATTACAATTTGGTATTAATAGTAGAATTTCAGCTGATGAATCTTTTGGTACTATAATGGCCAAACTCCAATTAAATAAGTTTGGTTTTGATATTAAGCCAACTATAGCAAGCCGTTTCGATCGACTTGATTATGGTGTTGATGGCAATATGGAATTTTACTTGCCGATAACTGATCTCATGATGCAGTTTGGGATTGCAGGCGGGTGGTCAAAAGACCTTGGCGGGCACATAGCATTTAATATACTTGGTTTGGCAAAGGGAAAGTACGGTACAGGTTTGCCTGGGATCAGCAGGGCTGATATCACTGTTTCAAATCAGAGAAACATTAAAAATTCTTACGGTTATGTTGGCGCTACTTCTTATGTGTTTGGATACAGGAATCCCGTTAGGCCGGAATTTTCAAGCATTTATCTGGATAATTTCAACGTATTTTTTCCGGAAACTGCGGCGAATTTACGTTTTCTAACTTTAGACAATTATTTAAAGTCACTTAATTTTTCAATAAAACAAGGGGACAAATTGTTAGAAGAAATCAATGAATTTGAAAATGAAGGTGAAGGCGGCGGCATCAAAGAATTATCTATCGGTGAGCAGAAATTATCGAAGCTTTTGGAATTGAAAATGGAAGTATATAAAGCCGATTTTCAAGCTGATTGGGAGAATATGAGAGAAGAAACGCTGTTTATCGAAATCTTAAATGGCTCCCCACGGGCTCACAAAGCGTACGAAAACCTTAAGAAAGACACTGATAAACTTTTGGTTCCAGAAGTGATAAGAAATAAAATATCAGAGAAAAGTAGGAAAGCAGACCGGGCAAAAGGAGCCGATAAAGCCATGCTCAACAATCCTGGAGGTATCGACCTTAATCCTGAAATCGGCACTGTCAGCGTCGATTCGGATCAAAAATTTGAATGGAATATCGACCCGAATTATCGACCGCTAGACAATATTCCGATGGATGGTTTGATGCATCAAATCATTATTATCAACCCGGTTCCGCTGCAAACCATTCCGCTTATGTTGGGATTGTCGACGGAAGATGATCAAGAGCCGGCACAAGTCGTTAGCGCGCAATTATCGATGAATTAGATTAGTCGAAGATATTCAAAAGAATTTAAGTTAGCTTTATATTTCAATATCCGTTATATGGACAACATGTAACGATAAAAATAGCCGCGGCGTATTCGCGGCAGAAATGATTCCCCAATCAATAGAAGTTTAAGTTAGTTAAAGAAATCAAAATTTTTTAATTTTAGGTTTTTTGTTGGGGATCATTTATGTTCAGCCAAGACCATCTGCGAAACAAATTCACCCGTAAATTCATCTCCTGTTTAATCATTTTTACATTTTCATTAGGAATTCTTTTTCCGTCGAATATAAGTTTTGCCCAATCCATCCCGCCGACGATTCTCAATCTTCCCATTCCCGGAACGTTAATTGCATCCACAGCGAATTTTCAACCCGTTTTAATGAAAGGTCTTAATCTGACACCGACGGATCCGCTTGATATCAAGTTCATGTTCGACCAGGGTGAAAATGAATTGAGCGAAAGAGAATTAAAGCAGGAAGCCGATAAAATTATTCGATATTTTATTGCTGCTTTGGCTATTCCCAAAGAAAGTCTTTGGGTGAATCTCTCGCCGTATGAACGTGATCGAATCACGCCGGATGTGCTTGGCCAAACCGAAATGGGACGAGATCTTCTTGCTCAGGACTATCTTTTAAAACAACTCACCGCTTCATTAATGAATCCTGAAGACGCGCTTGGTCAAAAATTTTGGCAGAAGGTTTATGCCAAAGCACAACAGCAATTCGGTACAACAGACGTACCGGTCAACACATTTAATAAAATTTGGATAGTACCAGAAGAAGCCAAAGTCTACGAACATAGCGGCGGCGTGTTTCTCGTCGATAATCATCTTAAAGTTATGCTGGAAGAAGATTATTTGGCGCTGGAAGCGAACCGCGGGCGGACAAACCATGGTTTGGGCGACGTTAAAGAAGAAGATATGGATATTACTAGTGGTGTCTCGTCTGAAATTGTTAGAGAAATTTTGATTCCCGAAATTGAACGGGAAGTGAATGAAGGCAAGCTGTTCGCTAATCTCAGGCAAATATACAATGCGATGCTTTTGGCCACTTGGTATAAAGATTCTTTGAAAGCTGTATCATTCGGGGAAGGTTATTTTGACCAAGGGAAAATAAAAGGGGTTGAAGTCGATGACAAACAAATTATTCAAAAAATATATGATCAATATGTCGCGTCTTTCCAGAAAGGTGTGTTTAACTATATTAAAGAAGATTATGACGAAGCAACACAGGATATTGTTCCTCGTAAATATTTTTCCGGGGGTGCGGCGCTTAACGAAGCAGAGTTAAATACTGATGTCAGTAAGAAAGACGTTGATAGAGCCATATTAAGTATGATCTCCCCATTTATCATATTAGGTGCGTTTTCAGCGGCTGATAGTATGACTCAAGATAAAGGTGCAAATTTACAGGACTTGAATAATCTCGCGGATAGTACAGTTGTAATAGATTCAACCAGCGCCTCCAATAATTCTTCGATGACGGATAGTTTAAATGCCAAGCGGGATTCGATTGCCCGATCAGAATTGGCAAAGATTGAAGAACAAGAAAAACAATGGGAGGACCAACGAAATAATCTCCAAGATTCATTGCAAGAATTGAAAGGGCAGTTGGCCCATTATGAAGAAGCATTAGTCCCGGTAAAATGGCAAATTAATGCAAAAAAAGATAATAATTTGCAAGAATTCGAACTAAGTATGAACTTTTTACCGCGTTATGATTGGAGAGTAAAGACAAGTTTCAGTAGCGGCCTTCTCGGCGGAGGATTGTTGGGCCCTAAATTGTCGAATTCTTATCAGAGGCTGGGCATTAATTTTTCGAATAATGGATTTTTAAATAGTCAATGGGAAACAAACTTAGGGCATACACATTTAACATCTGTCAAGATTGAAAATATGCCTAGTGATACTAATATCAGTAGATATTTTCCTCAACCCGGAAAGAAAATAGAGTGGGATTATTGGGCGGTAAGGTCTTATCTTCGTTTGGTCAAAACAATGAGAGTAGCAAACAATATGGCCTTCGCATTATACGGCAGTGCTGATGCCTGGGGTATGTTTGATGATCGACGAATGATTCACTCAATGTTAGGCAAAGTCGACGCAAATTTAGGCTTGAATATGGTTGAATATTTCAATGAAAATAAACGACTGCGGGTATTTAGCCAATTAAATTTTTTAGGAGGAGATAAGGACTCTTATAGATCTGGAGAAGAAATATTTTTAAGATCGTTCCTGGGCGGGATGGATTATACAAATATTTCTGATGATCGAACGTGGTCCATTGGCCTGACTGGCGATTTGGGCAGGACCAAATACGAATTTAATACGGATTTTAATCTTCTCATGAATAAATGGCTATTCAGCAGTGATTTGAAATATGTTCTTAGCCGGCATCACTTTTTTCCGCATTCTTATACGATTAATGGACGGGTTGCTTATCAACCATTTAATAGTACGAACATTAATCTTGAATTTTATCGAGAAGAACTTAAGTATCCATTAGCGGGAGTGGAACATAATTATGGTTTAAAACTGGGATTTAATTTTTCTCTTAGTTCTCCAAGAAGCATTCTGGATATGCGAGGAAAGTCCTCGTATTCTCAAAATTTTGGACAGAACATCTATGGGGAATTTCCTTTTGAAGAATCAGCTATCGTTGCCAAAAGGAATTTCAGTAGATTAGGTGATGACGATATTATGGATCCTGTTTGGAATCCACACACCCCTGAACGTATTTTCGGGAAAATGATGAACATATTACTGAACGAAAATACAAATTACGGTGATTTTCTAAAGAATCTAAAAGTTAATTCTACCGATGGGCTATTGCAGGTTTTACGAGCTTTAAGTTATATGGGTTATAAATATAACTATGATACGACCAAAAATAAAATTAAGAAATCACCTGAGGAATTATATGCGGCTATTCGTGAATCGTTCATGAGAAATGGAGAAGAAATTCCGGCTGCCGTTTGTCAGCAAATTGCCGCTTTAGGCGCTCACATTGCCAATAATTTTAAGTCTGAACTGGGCACTGAGGCAGAGGAATCGACGGTCATGGCTTTTGATACGGATGGTACAGTCGCCCTACATTCTGTTACCTTAGTAAATACAAGAGAATATGGTTTTGTGATTGTAGATGGCCCGTGGATTTTCCCAACGTTTAGAAAAGATCATAATGAAGCTTTAAATTTTTATCAAGAATTACAAAACCTTTTTTCTCTTTATCACACGATTACGGACACAGAAGAAAATGGCAGTTTGATAGATATTATTCCTAGCACTGAAGGTGGGATATTGGTGGAGGGCCTGACTGGACGTCCTTTTAATATGACCAATAAAAAGCAGGATGATATTTTAGAATTAACCAATAATGTCTTATTAGGAAAGCCTTATTTATTTTTTAATGGTCTTGAGCTCAATGATAAAGATTATATTAAGAAAAGTAAAATCGAGGATGGAATAAATAAGGTCCAATCACAAATAACTGGCCTAAACTTCAAATTGCAAATGACGGAACAGTTTAAAAGGATAATACAAAATAGCTTGCAAGAAGATCAGTCTCAAGGCAAAGGGGAGGGAGTTTCAAGTTCAGCGGAAAAAATATTAGTCAAATCAGCATCGGGTGATTCACTGAATATTTCCAGTCCAAAAGATAAAAAACTGGACGAAAATAACTTTGTATTAATGGGTTTGAAGCTGCAATTAAGTATGTTGGAGAAAGATATCGCTTATATGAGGAAAAAGATCGCTGAGGAAAATGTTTATATAAATTCGTTAATATATGGTTCCATGGCCGCTCGAGCGTGGGAGGATTATAAAAATGAATTGGAAGATTTGTTTGTAAAAAAACCCTTAAACGATTTGAACGGTGAGATTAAAAAGAAGCTAGAGAAAAGTAGAAAAGTGAATAAAGCAAAGAAGAAAAACGTCGATAATTCCATGCTCACCAATCCCGGCGGTATTGACCTTAATCCTGAAATCGGCGCCATCACCGTCGATTCCGAACAAAAATTTGAATGGCATATTGATCCGAATTATAAACCATTTGATAACATTTCCATTGACGGCTTGATGCATCAAATCATCATCATTAATCTGGTTCCGTTACAAACGATTCCTTTAATTTTGGGCTTGTCCGATGATGATCAGGAAATGGGAAAATTGGCATCGAAAGCATCTAAGGCTGATTATATAAGTCTTGATGAGGCGGTATTGGTTAGTAAAAAAAATATGTTATATTAATTCTATTAAATGTAATGAGATTTACAAATAAGGGGGGTATATGTACAAACTTATCTTGATGGTAATGATAGGTGGTTTAACTTTATCAAGCATTCAGTCCGCATCAGCTCAAGTTTTATCTTGTAAAGAGGCAGATAATACAAGTTGTATTAATGCGCCAACAAATTTGTCTCAAACAAATTGTGATTATGGACGTTGTGTCGTTTTCAGCTGGACCGATAATTCTTTAAATGAAATCGGATTTACGATTGAAAGGTCCGCTGAGATTAATATGAATCAATGGGTCGAGATTGCCCGAGTCGGAGCGAATGTCACTACATATACGGATTCAAAATTTGCCTTTGCTATTCCTACCTCGCGTTACGAATACCGCATCAGGGCCTATAACGGAAACCAATTTTCTAACAGTTCCAATGTGATACAGGTTTATTTTTCTCCTCGAGGAAAGGTGCATGGATACGCAAGAAAGAGTCAATACCCGTATCTTCACCTGAATACCGTGGTTGAATTAAGATATACAGCATTCCCTCCAATTAGTCATTTTACGCAAACGGATAATAGTGGATATTTTGAGTTTAACGATATTTTGCGCTCTGTTACTTCCAGCGGTGGGCAAACAACGTGGTTAGACTATAATTTATTTATCAATGGGGTTCAAGCCAGTCCTTTGATAAATTTACGTGATCCGTTTACAGTACGTCAGGATGCTATTTTTTAACAGCGACGATAATTATAATTTAATAAATAGCGTCTTTTTTTATAAAATAATTTTTTTCAATTAGTTAAGTCAAAAATACGATGTAGAGAAAAGACTAAATTTATTCTTGTCATAGTCTGCTCGAGATTATTGCGTTGTGAAAAACGACACCATTTATTTTTCTTTCCCATTTATTCATAAATTTCCCCCGCTTATTTTCAATATTTAGTTCTAGATAAAATATTTACATTTGTGATATTATAAATTAAGAAACAGGAATGACTTTCGAAAAACTCATTCAACCATCCGTTTTTAATAAACATTAAAGGAGGATGACGAAATGATCAAAGAAATCGACAGAAATGGATTCCTGAAACTAAAAAATTCAAAACTAAATAACCTCAAGGTTGTTGACATGCAAAAAGAAATTCACTTTGTTGATGAACATATTCCCGGGGCTTTATCTATTCCTTTCGAAAAAGTGGAGGTCCGCGCGGTAATGAAATTAAGAAGAGATGATCATATTATTGTCTATGGAAATAATACAGACTGTATTGACAGCCCTATCATCGCCAAAAAGTTGGATGCTTTGGGGTTTGAACATATTTATGTTTATACCGCCGGCATGGCGGATTATAAAAAAGCCCGATTACCATTGGAAGGACGTTTGCATCCACATGAAGTGGTCATTTAAATAAAAATAAATAGTTCTCATAAAATAATTATTTTCAAAAAGATAAATCATAAATACCGATCCACCATTTATCCCCACCAATTCCGATCCAAACTTCTATATTGAATAGCCTCTGCGATGTGTTCGATTTGAATATGTTCGGACTGCCCCATATCGGCAATGGTTCTCGCGATTTTTAAAATTTTATCATAAGCCCGCGCGCTTAAATTCAATTGAACCATAGCCTGCTTAAGTAATTCATTTTCTTCCTTTCCTAAAATACAGAATTCCCGTATTTGTCTATGGCTCATTTGCGCGTTGCACATTGAACTTTCCTCCTCGGAAAATCGATTGGATTGTATGGCGCGTGCTTTAATCACTCTTTCTTTAATCTGCTCAGATGTTTCAGATGGTGTTGGAGTATTCATTTCCGTATAGTTTACCGACGGAACATCCAAATGAATATCAATACGATCAAGTAGAGGTCCTGATATTCTTGAGCGATATTTTTGTATCTGCGCGGAACTACAGCGGCAAGCAACCCGCGGGTTTCCCAGATGACCGCACATGCATGGATTCATCGCAGAAATAAGAATAAATTTGGCCGGAAATTGTAATGTTTGATTAATACGCGCGATCGTAATGTGCTGATCTTCCAGTGGTTGACGCAAAGTTTCCAAAACATGCCGACTAAATTCCGGCAGTTCGTCGAGAAATAGAACACCGTTATGACATAATGAGATCTCTCCTGGACGAGGAATAGTTCCTCCACCGACGAGAGCGACAGCAGAGGTTGTATGATGAACGGAGCGAAATGGACGCTTCATTAGGTAAGCCTCGCCGTTTTTTAAAAGGCCCATCACTGAATAAATTTTTGTCGTTTCAAATGTTTCTTTTTGATTCATTTCCGGAAGTATTGTCGCAAACCGTCGAGCGAGCATTGATTTTCCAAAGACCGTATCGATAGGCTAACTCCTCACGTCGGAATAACGGCTCTTATTCTTTCCAAAAAACTAGATATTCGCCCCGCCCAATTACAGCCATTAGAAGAATGGGTACAAGAACAGCAGGGTAAACATCCCTGTTCTTGTGGCTGTGCTATGTTTGTTCAAATCCTACCTAGGCATCGTTCTGTGGGAATTCCCCGGTATATGCATGGTCATCACGCCATGCCAATGACCTCTTTTGTTCAGAAATACAATAAACAAGGTTTTTATACCGTTACTCAAGTTGCCAAAAGGCTTGGATTAGGAAGTACGACAATCCGTCGATATGAAGGAGTTGACTTTCCAAAAGCTGAAAAGCTGGGAAGAAATAGAGCCCGATTATTTACGGAAGAACAGATTCAAATAATTAAAAATTGGAGGAACTCAAAATGGCCAAATCTAAAAAAATTCAAGAATCAGGAAATTTAACAAATTTACCTAAAGATTATAAATCTGCCCTAGAAGCGCTCAAGATACGCATTAAGTCGGCTCAACTAAAGGCAGCAACATCGGTTAATCGGGAACTTATTTTGCTTTATTGGGACACCGGTAAAGAAATCGTCCGAAAGCAAGAAAATGAGGGCTGGGGAAAATCGATTGTCGAACGATTAGCTAGTGATTTGAGAAAAGAATTCCCTGATTTAAAAGGTTTTTCTCCAGCTAATGTATGGCGTATGCGGGCATTTTATCTTGCTTACATCAGAGAAAATGAAAATCTCGCACAAGCTGTGCGAGAAATTAATAAAGAAAAAATGTCTCAGCCTACAACAGAAAGTGACTCGAATGAAGCAATACACGTTGTTTCACAACTACCATGGGGGCATAATGTTACATTATTTCAAAAGGTGAAGGATTGTTTAAAACGATTATGGTATGCTCAAAAAACAATTGAAAATGGATGGAGTCGAGCAGTGTTAGTTCATCAAATTGAGAGTGGGCTTTTTGAGCGTCAGTCCAAACCCGGGAAATTAACTAATTTCACTCAGACTCTGCCAGACATACAGTCTGACTTGGCGCAAGAAATCGTGAAAGACCCTTATAATTTCAACTTTTTAAGCTTGGATGGACAGTTTAAAGAAAGAAAGCTTCATCAAGGACTCATTCAGCATTTACAAGATTTTTTGATAGAGCTGGGGGTTGGATTTGCTTTTGTAGGAAGTGAGTATCATTTGGAGATAGGGGATCAGGATTTCTATATTGATCTTTTATTTTATCATCTTAAACTTCGGTGTTTTGTGGTGATCGAATTAAAAACCATTGCCTTTCAACCGGAGTTTGCAGGGAAGATGAACTTTTATCTTTCTGCCGTTGATGATTTGCTTAGGCATCAAGAAGACAGGCCAACTATTGGTATCATTCTTTGCCAGTCCAAAAATAAGACTGTTGTCGAGTATGCCTTAAAAGACTCAAAAAAACCAATGGGTGTTTCAGCTTATAAATTAACCAATTTATTACCAGAAAAGCTAAGAGGAAAATTACCTTCAGTAAAACAGATTGAAGATGAGTTAAAATTATCATAATATACATAAAGATACGCTTGGCTGACCGATGGATTCAGTATTACATGACTTTGGTTGGATTTCTGAATAAAATTCACTGATAAATGAAAAAAATTAACTTAAAATCCTTCCCCGAGAAATATTATAAAGAAATTATTTCTGAAATTGGCCCATACAGATACCAGCTATTTTCTAAAGAAGAGTCTCTGCCTGGAAATTTGTTCTCAAAAATTAATGGACTCGAAGATTGTGGGTATGTTGTGGCAGGGACAGGGGCAACTTCAGCAAATTATGTAATTAGCGACCTGCGGAGATAAAAATTTCATAATACCAAAGAATACGCCGTTGTTTGTAGGAAGATTTCTAAAATACGATGACAGTCATGGCGAACCCCATTATAACGCTTACGATCAAATTGTTTTTCAAACAGAGGAAGGAAATATTTTTAGCTTTGCAAGAAATGACGCTCCTGATCATTATCTTGGATTATTAGAATGCGGCGGTGTAGTTGGTGTAGCGAAAGCTTATAAATTCCCTTCCAGAAATTTTGGAACAATTGAAGAGTATCAATAAAAGGGAGCATCAATTTATGATTCGAATTAAAAGGTAAACTTCAAGGGGAATAGGAAGTAAGATTCATTAACGAATATATTTAAATTCTGTTTTGAACTTTAATAGGACAAATAAATTAACTTGACTAACGAAATTTTTAATGTGAAACTGCTTATTGATGAGAAAGATGTCTAAAAAGATAGTAAGTGCATTATTAATCATTCCACTTTTTTCAGTAATAACATTTTGTTGTTGCCTAGAAAATAATGCTGATGCCTCCAATGAACATGAAGCAATGGGGCATCATCAGGAATTAGAAAAATCTGATCATCATTCTGAAAAAAATCAACATCAACATTCCGAGGGGCAAGATGAATGCTCCTGCCCCAAGCATTTTAGTTTTCTTTCGGAACAGCCAGTTGATATAATCTCAAATTTATCTTCGTTTTACTCCTTAGCTAAAAGTTTAACTGTCCACGCATTTGAAGTCTCTTTATCTACTGTATCGTTCCAAGCCCTTGGTCCGCCCGGACAAGATCATCGCGATTACACATCCATTCCATTATTTCTCAAAAATTCCAACCTCCGCATTTAAAGCAAATCTAAGAATTTTACCTCAGATCTGAAAGGCCAAAGTTGTTACTTTTGGTCAAAGAAAGATTCTAGGGGGAAGTGCTTTTTGTTTTATTAACCACTGTAACTAATTTAAGGAGAAGAAAATGAAATCGAAATTAATTGTTTTAACTATAGTAACTGTTTTGACTTTATCTTATTCCAAATATGTTCTGGCTAATGAAGCCTACGAACATCACATGACCGATGGAACTGTAATGAAAGATGCTGATATGCTCAAAGGACAGGCGGATGAAACGTCAACGAAGGCTATTGAAGTCGGTAATAAAATTTGCCCTGTTAGCGGCGAAAAAATTCCAGCAGAAGGTGAAAAGGGCGAGATGGGCGAAGCAGTTAAATATGAATATAACGGTAAGATTTATAACCTTTGCTGCCCAATGTGCGTAAAGGATTTTAAAAAGAATCCTGAAAAATACAGCAAAATCGCCGAGGATGAAGTGGCTAAAGAAAAGAAAATGCAAGAAGCTCAAGAAGATCAAAAGAACACGCAAAAATAAAGGAGGCCTTCATGGGATTCTTAAATCAGTTTTATATTCCTCTAGCGCATCCAAGAATGATCCATTTTCCCATAGCGTTGTTTATCGGCGCTATGGGAATGGAGATTCTTAGTTTTATTTTTAAAAAAGAAACCCTCCATCGGACAGCTCTGCATATGTACATTTTAGCAGCGGTGATAACGCCATTGGTTGTACTAACC
>JAGOSC010000062.1 GCA_018062515.1 Candidatus Omnitrophota bacterium | reverse complement strand
GCTTTTAATTTCACCCAACTTTAATATTTTTAGCAAATCCGGTTTGTCGGAGGCGATGGTGCGGTGTAGCGGTTTTAGGTTTAATTCACGGGCAAGATATTGCTGTATTTTTTGGATGAACTCAATATCCATTTCCGGTGTGGGATCAGTTATATTTTGTTCCCAAAGCACAATGGCATCTGAAATAATAGATTGGTTTTCTTCGTCGAGAAATTTTCCCCATTTTAAATTGTCCGGTTTATAAAACCCTTCGGGATCCAGTAATTGGTCAATGATATTTTTAATGATCCACACTTCGCCGGCGCTTGAGATTAAAGCAGCGTCCATGCCGCTTGATTTCGCAGCCGCGGGCGACTGCAATCCGGCATAAGTTGATACAGTTTTAAATTTTCGATTCGTAGCTGAGCTAAGCAAAGCCGGGGTTATTCCTTCGCTGTAGGACAATTGGGCCATATCAACGCCTCCAGAAAAATACCGACGAGGAATGGACCGCAGAGCGGCTTGATCGTGGTCTTCCCTTATATAATCGAAAACTCCTTTTTTAAAGGCTTTCATATACTGATCGTATATCTTTTCTTTGATATCTTTATCGCCTATTTCAACGCCGTTGACTTTATTTTGATCAATATAAAGTTCCCCTAAAAAACTCGTTCTTAAGTTTCTTTTATACCAAGCCGCAAGAATTAAAGAATGAAATAACTGCCGTAAAGAGGCAAAGTTTTTTCCTTCGTTAATTTCTTTTTCGATTTCCGGAATTAATATTTCTCTGACGATATCGCTGGAAACACCGGTTATGACTTGGTCATTTGGTGATTTTCCCGCGTTCGCGTTAAGGGCGGAATGGTATTTTAAAGCGAGATAATCCTCCTCGAGCATGACCTTTAAATGACTATCCGACACAAAGACGGTATTTCCGTTGACGTAAATCTTGGCTCGTTCAGGAATGATCCAAATTTTGTTATAGGTATTGACGGGAATATCGAGTGAACCATATTTAGTCTGTATATTTTTATGAATGCGATTCCAGAATTTCTTCCCGATTTCGCTTTCAGGATACATCATGGAAGCGCTGAGTTGTTTAAGCAAATAATCCTGGGTGAGCATATCGCGGCCCATGGCGGTTTGGCTCAGCGGATCGGCGATGATCCTTCCTTTTTCATACGGAGAAAGGTTCACCCACATCTCGTTTTCCGGGACGGTCAACGCCGTGAAAAAATAATTGATAAGCTTTTCAGCCTCCTGTTTAAACGGTTTTCCCTCGAGGTGATCGTCGCCGGTATCAATCAGAAAATCTATTTTTAAAGGATCGGCCGGATCCAGCCTCATCCCGGTCATAAGCGGTGGAATGAATGAGGAACTGGTTTGTATGAGCACACCAGGTTGCGGCAGGAGATTCGTTTGCGCAAAGAGTGTATTCGGGGCGATTGTATTTAAGGAGAAACAAAATATAAGAAAATTTATAAATTTCCGACGGAGAATAGGATTATTGTTTTTGGACAAGGCGGTCATAACAATTATTGTACGTGGCTTAATTGTGTTTCTGTGTTTTCGACAGCCCCTAAAATGAGAGGCAAGTTTGTAATGGGCGTAATATTTATAATTACCGGTATTAGGCCGTCATCAATTTGAATATTTTCAAAATTTTGATTTGTGTTAAATTTATTCATTCGCCCTTGCGTTTCTAATTCCAGTAAATCGAGATTAAAATCAATACCTCCGACGTTCTTTCTTCGAATAGAATTATTTTCGTTCGCGTCACTGGTTTCTTCGAACTTGACTGGTAACTGAGAATCGGCTGATAATAGAGCACTGTCAGCAAAATTATCAGTTGCCGAATATCCTCCAACCGTCATCATAGTTGTTCCAATATACATTCCCTTTATTACTTCCTGTAGAGGATTAAGCCCGTTAAAAAAACCTAAGTCCTGGCTTTTTTGAAGTTTCTTTAAATTAGGATTTCGACTGGGAATAGCATATGTCTTACCTGAATAATCCCAACCTCGTCCTTCAACCCACCCTGGACTTTGGGAATAATAATCATCCCAAACAATTTTTGTTCCGGGATAGATATCATTATTTGGAAAAGTTGAACCTGCTCGTCCGATAAAATCAAATATATATTGATCCGTTAAAAAATATGCCATCTGTTTTGCCATTAAAGGAATATTTAAATTTGTGATCTCTTTAGGCAAATCGTTTAATCCTGTAAAAGATTTTTGAGCTTCTTCAAAAAGTAACCGCAGATTATTCTGCAAGGGTGTTGGTTGATTACCTTTTTCCTTTTCATAATTTAATTCACCTCTTCTTTCATAATACGTCGGTATGATTAAAGCTAAGGATAACAAGGTGTCTCCTAAAAGCGCGGCTTGAATAAATTTTCTCGCCTCGATTTCATTACCATGCGTCAAGTCATACAATCGATTGATTCGGCTGTCTGCCAGTTCGTTGAATTTATTGTCTTTGTCTTCAATCAAGTCGTCTATAAAAACAATACCGGCGAAATCAGCTGGGCCACTTAAACGAATATTTGGGTAAAGGGTTGCTCCGGTAATATCATTTAGTCTTCCTGCTCCATGCCGAGTAGAGTTTTCTTGCGGATGAATATCAATCATCCAATCATAACGCCGGCTTTCTTCTTCTTGCTGATTATGAAACAACTCAATAATTTCCATATCAAATAACCCATGCCGGGCCATGACAAACCGATCATGAATATTAATTTTTAGGCCTTCTTCAAATTCCTCAGGGCTTAAATCCGGATCATTTAAATATGTGTAATAAGCATTGCCTTTATCTCCGCTTACAGTTTCGTAGGCCATAAAAGTATAAAACCCGCCCGTCGTATCGACTTCAATATTTTTAGTTTTACCCTCAAGATCACTTAAATATTCTTTCGGTAAGTCGTTTACACTTATCCGCCCGATACGAATGATTCCTTGCGGATACTCACCTTGAAGACCCCATTGATCTTTATGAGATCTTAAAAAATCCATCATGTCATGTTCATAACTTAATAAATCTGCCTTTTCACTTTTTTTAAGGAATTTAAAATGTATAATTTTGTCATTATTTCTAAACTCAAGTGTGCGACCAAACCAGTTTGTTAGTTGACTTAAATTTATCTGTTTCTCGGGCCCAATTAAAACGGTTTGCGATGCGGTATCAGCCACTTTATAAACAGAAATTTCAGATGAATCGAGAACTTTTTGTTTTGGAAAACCCAGCGGCCTTGCAATATTTTTTCCTGGTAACTCTTTTAATACACTTGACATAATTTCATGAAAATTATGAACAGCGTCGCCTCCATCACCCCATTCAATTTTACTTAATTCCAATTTCATCTGGCCATTTCTGTATGGATCCAGAGGTTCTTCAGCCATAATCCATGGCCAACTTTTTTTGATTTCAGAAGCTGATAATTCATCCTTCAAGACTTTATCGATTAGATTCTTGGAAATAACCAACCCTGTTTCATCATAAATCGTACTGACTTTTAACAAATATTTTTCTCTGTCGTCATCGTTAATTTTTCCAAAATCAGGATCGATACGGTTATTTTTAGCCAAAGACTTCATGACCATTGATCGTATTTCTAGTGAGAATTTCTCTTCGGTAAAAATAGGTAGCAAACTTTCTTGCATGAAACTTTCCATGATTACTTCAATAAATAGTTTATCTCGATCACTTATATTGACTATGCTTTGACCATTTTCGGGCTGACGGGACAAAATCTCGGCGATTTTTTCTTCAAAATAATTCTGAGCAACATGTGAGCCATCAGTGCTCCAGATTTTTAGAGTATCTAGGATTGGTCTTAATACATTTCTATCTTCGGTTATATCAGCAATTTTTAAAATATATTTTACATCATCAGGGTTGGGTTTACTTAATCTGGCAAGAATTTTTAATATCAAAAATTCTTTAATATTTGAACTCTCATTATCTATAAACTCTGTTTTCGAAATATCGTTTCCATACTCCACTATCTCATCTATAGGGACGAATTGAAATAATCCTATTTCGTTAAACTTCTTTAATAATTCAAGTCCCTGGATGCGGCCCTCAATTTCATTTTTTTCGTTAGCAACTATTTCCATTAATGGCTGTGCTATTTTTTCTACTTTCGCGGCCTCTATAGATAACAATTCTTTTTTACTGTATTTTCTGGATACATTGAGCGCATAGGTACGCATTTTTATTTTTTCACTCTCGTCCAAGCCAATTGTTATTAAACTTTTGGCTATTTCTTCCAATTCGATTGATGCCAATTTCATGGTGTTGATCTTTGCCAAGAGTTCAAATACATTAATACGTTCAGAATCGCTATTTTTTTTGTTAGCAGCCATATCCATTAATTCTTTCGTTATTTCTTTAATATCTACTGGTGTCAAATCCTTCTCATGAAGCTTAATTAGTAATTTAAACAAGAATATGCGTGGGGAATTAAATGTATTGTGTTTTTGGGTAGTCATTTCTATCCATGTTCTTGCCATTTCTTGCAATTCAATATCGGCGTTAGCGGGCATACTCTTTTTACTGATCTGTCCCAATATCTCCAGGGCATCAATGCGTTTTATCTGATTTTCATTCGTATTAGCAATTGTCTCCATCAATGATGGTATGATTTCCTCCAGTGTCAACACTACTGCTGTGGGCATTGTTATCTTATCTTGGATTCGTATTAGCAACTTAAATGCATTTATACGATTACCAAAATCTTCATCTTTATCGGTGGCTATTTCGACTAATGATGTTGTTATTTCTTTCAATATTATCTCTATCTCTTGAGGTATTGTTTCTTTTCCAAGAATTTCCCTCAATAACTCAATAGCATCAATGCGTTGAATATGACTATTGTTTTTGTAGGTAGCTATTTCCATCAATGGTGTTGTTATTTTTTCTAAAATCCCCGCGGTCTTAGCTGACACTAATCCTTCGGTATTTATTTTTATTAATAATTTAAGTGCATTCAAACGATCAGTAGAATTTTTATTGTTGTTTGTACCTTCTTCTACCAGCTTTAATGTCATTTCAAGTAGGTTTTCGGTTTTTCCCAATTCAGTATGAGAAATATTACTAAACTTTCTCTCACGAGCCGCCTTATCAGCAGTTAAACGAACAAGTTTATCGGTACGATCCAATGGATTCTGCTGTACATCGAAGGAGGTTTTGTCTAAATCTTCTGCTGTTAGTGTATTTTTTTCCGAATTCTGGTCTTGGGCTAGCATGGCGTTATCTTGACTGTTTTCAGCACTTAATATAGCCGCATCGGGTATTTTTTCTTTTCCCATAACATCACCCTGTGGCTCTCCGATCTTTGTCGAATCCTTTGGTGAGGTCTGCTTCCATATTCCAATACGATTGCTGGATTCTTTCTGATCACTGTGACCCCAGACGACGGGATCTTTACCTTGCGGCCGAATAGTCGTGTAATCAAATTGTCCCGTATCCATGTAAACCACCTTCTTAGCTCCTGCTATAATAGCCAGACGGACAGCCTCATCTGTACTCATTGAAACGTTCGAATTAATAATGCCAAAATGTCCATCTTCAAAGATAACAAATAACCGCCGCTGATTCGGTTCATCATTAAGCAAAGCCATTTCTTTTCCATCGTAAAGCAACATGTTAGACACCAAGCTGTTTTTATTTTTCTGGGAGATATCAAGAAATTTCAGATAATCATCCAGTTTTTTTGTTATTTCTAAACGCCGGTCTTGCTCTGGAGCTATTTGCGGATCAATATCATGAATCCAAAGATCTCTTTTATCCGCCACATGCACATTGCCATCTGCATAAATAATGATAAATCCATCTTTTTCATCCGTAGAAATTAAATAATTTTTGATGATGCCGTTCTCAATCAGAATCTCGGTAGGTTTGGCATCGCCCGTTGTAAATGAAACCGGCGCATCAAAAATCAATCGTCCTTGTTCTTCGACTTTCACAGCCAGCCGGTCACCGGTAATTCCGCCTTTTTCTCTGCCTACATCCGCCATCATTACCGCACGACCGCCTTTAGAAGAATCAACTTTAAGAACTTGGGCTATAATTTCATTTGTTTGTTTATTTTTAATTTCAAAGACACGGGCCGCATCTTCTAACGGAAAATCCACACTATTATGGATAATTTCCAAATTATTTTTTTCTAAATTGATCTCGTCCTTAGGTAAAATATTGTCAATTTTGTGGCCAATATATTGGAAATTCCCTGTTTTTACATTCTGAAATATTTTAGTAAAGTCCGAATCGTCTTCATGTAAAAATCCTTTTTGTAGCAACCATTCTGCTAGTTCTGTTAATTTATCTTCTCCCAAAGTTTGTTCTAACGCTAAATGATTCGCTTTAATGTATTCGGAGATTCGGCTGAACATAAAATTGCCCATTAATCGATATATTCCTTTAATGTCTTTATTATGAATTTCTTTTGCTTCGTAGAAACGTTTGGCATTTTCAAATTTTTGGGCAAACTCCTCGTTTTTTATTTTGTCTTGAGCATAATTTTCATTAACATAATGCGATCCGACAGAAATAAAAATACGATCACCTAGGGCTGGGTTGACAACATTTACCTTTTGACGAAAAGTTTCTAGTTGATTGATGTCTTGATCTAATATTTCCGAACTTAAAAAAGGACCCGCTTGCAAAATAAAGTGGTTAAGCAATTCATCATTTTCAAGAAATAATTGGAGAAATTCCAGAACCAATCCAAAATCCTCTATATTATTAGCGGGGACTTTCCTTAGGAAGTCTTCATCAATGGCTGGATTTTTTTTCAAGCTTGTGAAATACTGCTCAATGTTCGGCATTGGAGCGTTAAAATGTTTAAAACGATCGTAAAGTTTGAAATACGCTGCCACTTCGATAAAACTATTTGGGTCAAAATCATTTGGCATTTTTTGAAGACCTTCATTCATCATTCGTTTCATGTCCTCATTAATCCAGTTTATCCATTCAATGCTTGCAGAACTTAAAGCGTTATAAACTTCATATATTTTCACATTGTCTTTAAGTGTGAAAGTTTTTATCAAAGCTAGAACATAATTCTTAATTCCAGCTACATATTCCTCATTTAAAAATCTCCTGTATTCCCCTACACCAAACAAACCGATCATTTTTATCCTTAAATTGAATTCTTTTTCGTTTAATGTGGGGATGTCGTTTATATTAAAATAATATTTCATTGTTTGAGCGGTATGGTGTTTAATCATCCTGCGGTAAGCTGATACTACACTTCTTTCCTCGAAATTAGGAGTCATGGATATATAATTTTTATATTCCTGAAACGCTTTTTCTGAGCCCAGAAAATCTAGAATTTTTGAAGAAAGTTGAGGATTTCCACTTAATTTGTCATTAAAGTAGAGGGCAAATTCCAGTTGATAAGCCAGCTCATTAAAGTAGGGCGTTTCTATTTTCCGATCTTTATAAGCTACTATATAATTAACAATTTTTTCTAGAGATTCTTGGTCCTTTGATAATAATAATTTGCTTATAAGTTTTATTCTTGTCCAGTAAAACCGTTTAGTATCGTCTCTGATATTTAAATCCGTATTCACGGCTATATTCACTAATATTTGCCTAACAGCCGAAATCTCATAATCGTCGCGCTTCGATAGCATATCAAAATCTTTAACGGCATCTGAAATAACATCTAATAATTTTAAGTACTCGTCTTCACCAAGCCTATCCTTTGAATCAAATCGATGCTTTAGAAAATAATTAATACGGGATTTTAAATCCCTATGCAGATATACTGTTGAGTCTCTTTGTAATAAGTCTATAAATTGTTGATAGTAGGCAATATCAGAACTCATCCCATATGGCCAGACCTGCCAAACTTCAAGTTTTTTTTCTTTTTGTTCAAAAATTTTCATGTCATACATTGATTCATAAACAATTGGAACAGCTGACTGACCTATCATCGTCAATGAAGACATTAATATAAGATATACATGGTTTATCCGTGCCGTTAAACCGGACCAAATGTCCGTTAATTTCGAATATTTTGAAGACGACGCACTATAAACACCTTTTATACTGCTTAATTTACCTGTCGGATCCGTCAGCATCGCCGAATCTTTTGTTTTCTCAAGTGGAACATTCATAAGTGGAATACCGCCGGAGAAATATTTTCGAGGGATTACTTCTTGTGTCGTCGGATCGTATTCATCTTTGATGTAATTGTAGACACCATCTTTAAACGCTTTTAAATATTGTTCATAAATCTTTTCTTTAGCTTGTTTGTCGTCGACATCAACACCAACAGTCTTCTTTTGATCCGAATATTGTCGATTAATGATGCTTTCTTTGAGGCTTTCTTTGTACCACTTAGCTAATATCAATGAATGATAAACCTGTCTTAATTTGGAAAAATTCTGTCCATAATTGACTTCTTTCTCAATCTCGGGAATAATCACTTCCTTGATCATTTGCGACGAAATGCTATTTAATTGTTTAACTTTTTCTTTTTCCAGATCATTCGTTTCGATTTCTTTGTTATGTAGATTATTCGTCATCGCCAAATAATCTTCTTCCAACATCACCTTCAAATGGCTTTTGACAATGAACGCTTTATCTCCGTTCTCGTATACAACCGCTTTATCCGGTAATATCCAAACTTTGTTGAATGTGTTCACAGGAACATCGGTGGTTCCATAAAGTTCTTGAGCTTTTTTATAAACTTTATTCCAAAACACTTTACCCAAGTCTTTCTCGGGATACATGAGTGATGCGGTTAATTGTTTGAGGATATAATCTTGAGCTAATAAATCACGTCCCATCTCTGTGATACCAAATTCTGAAGGGATAATGCGATCTTTTTCATAAGGTGATAAATTCACCCATAAATCAGTTTCAGGAATGGTTAATGATGCCAGGAAATATTTAATGAGTTTATCGGCTTCTTGTTTTAATTCGTCCTGAGATAATTCGGCGTTTCCACTATCCAGAATAAAATCAAAATTAAATGGATTGTTTACGTCGACCTTCATCCCTTTTAACAAGGGTGGAACAAAGGCCGGGGTGATGTTAAGCATCACCCCTGGACTGGGCAGGAAAAGTGTTTGCTGAGCGGAAACGGGTAAAGGCGTGATTAAGCTAAATAAGAACGAAAACAGAACCGTCCAAACGGAAAATTTGAAACCAGGTTTATTTTTTATGTGAGGGCTAACGTTATACATAATTTATAGTATTTTTATTATGTTTAAGTATAGGCGATAAAAGCAGAAAAAACCAAGCTGAAAGCCATACTGGATAAAAAAAGTTATAAAATAAAGTTAATTGAAATAACGATGTGGTTTGATTGGGGAATTTTTGGAATGTTTATGAATTACTGCTATAAGGATATCCGCTGCTAATATATTTGTCAAATAGTTTTAATACTTTTTATTATATATATAAGGGACGGTTCAAAAGCTAATTTCAGCTGATTTTTTATAAAAGTGGTTTAAAATAACTATTTTTTGATAATTTTAAATTAAAAATGGAGTGAAGATGAATATTGTAGTCGCTTTTATAGGCTATATTCCCTATTCAGCCTTAGTTTTCCGCATCATTAAATTGGCGACAGCTTCGGCAGGAGGTTTGGCTTTGTAGATGATATTGTAGATTTCTTCGGTAATGGGCATTTCAATTCCATACTTTTGAGCCAGTTTATGCGCGCTTTTGACTGTCTCAACGCCTTCCGCAATCATTTCCATAGAACCGAGGATTTTATCAATCGGTTTACCCTGGCCGATTTGTTCACCAACGGAGCGATTGCGGCTGTCTTTGCTGGTACAGGTAGTCACTAAATCGCCGAGCCCGCTTAATCCAATAAATGTTTTCGCCTTTGCACCCATGGCCTTTCCCAGCCGGGACATTTCGGTCAATCCGCGGGTTAAAATTGCCGCCTTTGTATTTGATCCATATCCCAATCCATCGCAGATCCCGCAGGCTAAAGCAATAACATTTTTGAGGCTTCCTCCCAGTTCAACGCCGGCCACGTCGGGATTGGTATAAATCCGAAAAGTCTGTGAATGGAAAATGGCCTGGAGTTTCTTGGCCGTTGATAAATTTTTGCAGGCAATGACCGCTGTCGTCGGGATTTTCTTGGCAACTTCAATGGCAATCGTTGGCCCGGATAAAACGGCGATATTATTTCGCTCCAGGTCACGTTCAATAATTTGAGAAATACGCAGCAAGCTGTCGTGATCAAAACCTTTGGTGACGCTTAGAATAATTTTCTGCGTCAGATCGACCTTAGTCTTTTTCATCTGTTTTAGAACATCCGCGGTAAATTTAGAAGGAACGGCAAAAACAATGATTTCACAATTCAAAAGAGCGCTGGTCAGATCAGGTTCAGGAGTAACTAATTTGGGCAGGCGAATACCAGGTAGAAATTTGGAATTATACCGGCTTTTTTTCATTTTAAGGACATAATCCTCAAAAGGTCCCCAAAGATTGACCGGATAATGATTGTTTGCTAAATGGACGGCCAGGGTTGTTCCCCATCCTCCATCGCCGATAATACTGATTGTGTTGACCTTATTCATCCTTAGTTCCTTTTAACCTTATAAAATTATACATAGGTTTTTTTTCACATAAAGTGATTTTAAGGATAATTTTAAATTGGGTTTTTTGATTTTTTTTAGCGATTGACTTTAAATAAGACAAATATTTCGTTTTCATGCAGTTTGACGAGCGTAGAATTACTGCTTTTTGGGGCGAGAAAACGCATAAACACAATGTAATCAGCTTTGTATTTTGAAAGGCCGTTAACGAGGGCGGATTGTATCGGCCCGTCGGGGATGACTTTAAAATGTTCGATATCTTTAACGCGCCGTTCCCATTCTTTGAGCGCCGCATAATCGAATCCGACAATTCCACAATCACGATATGATACGATAATTTTTCTCTCCGAGCCGATACGAAATCCGCACATTTCCATATTGTACGGAACCATGATGAGCGCGTCTTTAGGCGTATTGGCTTTGACAAACCCTTGCATCTCTTCCCAATTTCGTTGAAGTTGCCAAAATCCGCCTCCCTTCGTCGTGACGCGGATGTAATTATAATGCAGAACACAAAAGTAAATAAATAAAGTCGTCAGCGGAATGATGATGAATGAGAGATTTAGCCATTTTGGTAGATTTGCTCTTCTGATAAAAGAAAAAATTAAATACATCACGCTGACAGCGGCGATAGATATGGCAAGAAATTTGAATTTGCTTCCCGTAAATTCAAAGTGTTGATAAAGAATATAAAGCATTGCTGCGGCCAAGCCCACGTCAACGATTCGTAAGGCAATGTCTCTCCAATCTTTATTTTCAACAGTTTCCTGTCGACGGATAACGATCGCCAAGCTCACAACAAATAGAATAAACACACCGAGAATATCTTTGAGACATAATAATCCCAACAAAACTGCGGCCCAGTAGGCTTGACTGAGATTCGTATTTAATACTTTGCGGGTGATCCAAATCGTCGTATATCCCATCAAAATAAAGTTTAAATATTGAGCATTACGGATAAGATTTAAATTGATGACAAATCGGCTTGGAATTGGATATGAGAATATAAAGGAAACAATTAATAAACCAAAACCGCATATACAGAAGGCTTGTGATTGCTTTGATCGTCGGAAAGACTCATTAAAGATCATATTGAAGGCATATAGCGCAATTAGAAATAAATACGGTCCAAGCGCAAGCATCGCGGTGCTAAAAGTAGAAAAAACTTGAATCAATGAACGCTCTTGAAAAAGAAAGTTTTGAGGACAAGCTATGAGAAAGAGTTCTAACCAGCCATCGTAAAATCCAGGCGGTACCGCGGGCGCATGAATTTTTTGATTGATCATCCATATGAGAAACGGTAATGCACTTAGTATAAATGCGGTGCATGAAAAAATTAATTTTTTGAATTTTCCGTCGAGAAGCAAGTACATGCCTAAATATGTCATGGGAAACAACGCATATAAAGCATTAAAATTAGCGGCGATACCGAATAGAATCGCGGCCAGAACAACCTTATCTTTATACAAGTAATAAATGCCGGCCATGATAATGGCTAAGGCAAATTCCTGATGCGAAAATGTGCGGTACAAAAATTCTTCTGTCCTTCCTATTAAAAAGGACATCAATGTCGCCGCGACGGCAATCCATGTATTTCCGGAAATATGTTTCCATAACTTCAGTGAAAAGAAGAATAAAAAATAACGGCTGATAATATAGAGAAAATAATAAACGGCGGGAATTTGGTCGACCGTAATCACGCGTGCTAAAACTGGGTAAAGATAAGACGTAAAATTTTTCTTTAAACTCTCGACGTAATAATCGCCTTGAAAAAGTTGCGGATCAATCAGATGTTTTAATAAAGGAATTTCGAGGGTTTGATCGTCCCAACCGTAAATGTAACGGTTAGTGACTAAAAAAAGGATAAGAATTATTCCGGTGAGGAACCAGGAGTTTTGCAGAATTTTTTTTATATTATTTCCAGACAAAGACTTCACGGAAATTTTCCCACATGTAGGCTGCTCCCCACTTCAGTACTTGCAGTTTGGCCACGCCGCCTTCGCGGGCCGGTTCATCGCCGGGGATTTCGGTAATCTTTAACTGACGTTTTGCGGCTCGAATGGACAGAAGCGGTTCCCAGCTAACCACCGTGCGGAATAGTTTTTCTTCAAACGCGTAGCTTGCATCTTTATCGAGATCAAGTTCTTCGATCATGGCCTTGCGGTAAATCCGGTATATCACCATGGCATCGTAATAGCGATGTCCATGCAATAGGCTAATCGTCGTCGAGAATAACC
>JAGOSC010000016.1 GCA_018062515.1 Candidatus Omnitrophota bacterium | reverse complement strand
TGCCCGCGGATGGGGGAAATGTTGTATCGTAGGTTGTGAGGCCTTAAATATTAGCTACGAAGCGAAAACGATGACGCTTAATGGCAAGACAATCAAGCAAGGCGAATTCATCACTTTAGATGGTTCTGCCGGCGAGATTTATGCTGGTAACATGCCGCTTAAAGCGCCTGAATTGCCTCAATCCTATTACACGATTCTTAAATGGGCTGATGGTTTACGGACGATTAATGTCCGTACCAATGCTGATACGCCATATGACTCTGCTAACGCAATTAAAATGGGAGCAGAAGGAATTGGGCTTTGCCGAACAGAACATATGTTTTTCGATACCGAAGAACGTCGTTTAGCTATTCAAGAAATGATCGTCGCTGAGACATTGGAAACCCGCAAGTCAGCTTTAAATAAATTATTGCCGTTTCAATCGAATGATTTTTACGGAATCTTTAAAGCTATGAATGGTTTTCCGGTCACGATTCGTTTGATCGACCCGCCATTGCACGAATTTACTCCAAAAGATGACGCTGGTATTAATAAGCTTAGTAAAATTACCGGATTATCGGCGGATAAAATTCGTCATCGTTGCGAACAATTGCATGAATCGAATCCAATGCTGGGTCATCGTGGATGCCGTTTATGTATTACGTATCCTGAAATTTTGGAAATGCAAGTAACAGCGATCATTACAGCCGCTATCAAATGCCGTAAAGAAGGAATTAAAGTATTACCCGAAATCATGATTCCATTAACGATGGATAAAAAAGAATACAAATTACTGGATGAATCAACACGTTCCGTCGCTGATGGATTGATCAAGCAGTCTGGGCTTAAGATTCCTTATTTAGTTGGTACAATGATCGAAATTCCTCGCGCAGCGCTTTTAGCTGATCAGTTAGCTGAGCATGCCGAGTTTTTCAGTTTCGGAACCAATGACTTAACACAAATGACATTGGGTCTTTCCCGCGACGACGCCGGACGTTTCCTTCCGACTTATGTAGCGACGGAAAAAGACGGTGGTAAAGGAATTTTCAGGGACGATCCTTTCCAAAGTTTGGACCAAGAAGGCGTTGGTATGTTAGTTAAATTGGGTATTGAACGAGGACGATCGACGAACAAAAAATTAAAAATTGGAATTTGCGGTGAACATGGCGGCGAGGCGGAAAGCGTTAAATTTTGCGTCAGAGCCGGAATGAACTATGTAAGCTGCTCGCCATATCGTGTTCCGATTGCTCGGTTAGCTGCTGCACAAGAAGCTATTGCCGCTAACGCAAATGGAAATGGTAAGAAAACAAAAAACAAAAAGAAGAAGTAATTTTTTATGACAGATCCCATCAAAGCATATTTAAGAGATGTTAGGCCAATACCTCTCTTGACCGCCGCGGAAGAAATAACTTTATCTCGCAAAATACAAGAAGGAGATAAAGATGCGCGTAATCAAATGATTCGCTCAAATCTGCGGTTGGTCATCAGTATCGCTAAACGATATGTGAATTTAGGAGTTCCCCTCAGTGATTTAATTGAGGAAGGTAATATTGGTTTAATGAAAAGTGTTGAGAAATTCGATCCCGATAGGGGTTTTCGTTTTTCGACATATGCGGCGTGGTGGATCAAGCAAGGTATTTCCCGCGCGATCATTGATCAAGGAAAAATGATCCGCGTTCCCGTCTATATGAACGAAGATATTCTTAAATATAAGAAAATAGTTGAAAAATTGACGCATCAATATAAACGAAAGCCAACAGTCGGTGAAGTGGCCAAAAAACTTAAAGTTTCCGTGGATAAAGTCCGCGAACTTGAAAATTCCATAGCCAAGATGTCAAGCCTGGATGCCCCCATCGGTGAAGAAGGGGATGGCCAAGTTAAGGATATCATTCAGGATTTTAATATTTTGGCTCCCGATGAAGAGCTCGAAAAGTTTTTCGATAAAGAACGGGCGATCGGTTATCTGGATTTGCTAAATGAGCGGGAAAGAAAAATCTTAGAGATGCGTTACGGTCTTTCCGACGGTGAAGCCAGAACATTGGCCGAAATCGCCAAGGCCTTAGGTATTTCCAGAGAACGTGTTCGCCAAATTGAAGCCGGTACAATTAAGAAAATCAGACAAATCATCGAACAAAAAGAAAAAAATCACGACGTTGAGTAGTCGAAAACGAAAACCCACATTTGTATTAGTTATCCCCCGCTTCGAAGATATCTTCCACTCCTATTATTCTGGAGAAATTATTCGAGGAGTCAGCCTTTCGGCTAGCCGTTTAAACGCAGATTATCTGATTCACATTGTTGATCGATCTGACCACCGCGGTTGGCTGGATTCGACTCTCGTGGATAAAAATTATATAGATGGTATCATTTTTGCCGATATAGACAATGATGTCGGAATAGTAAAGAAGGCCATCCGTTTGGGCATGCCTTGCATGGTGCTGAATAATATCCTTGATGAACCAATCAATTATGTTGCCGTCGATAATTGGAAGGCCGCCTACAATATTGCTGAACATTTTTGTAAGTTAGGACACAAGGAAATAGCGACGATCGCCGGTGATGTATCCACACAAGCCGGATTAAAAAGACTGGAAGGATTTAGAGAAGCCTTGGATAAAAACGGAATTACCATTCCTAGATCTCATATTACTTTTGGTGATTTTTTAAGAACTCCCGCGCGCACAGCTGCCCGTAAACTATTGAATTTGAAAAATCGTCCGACCGCTATTTTTGCCGGATCGGATGTCATGGCTTTGGAATTGTGGGATGAAGCGAAAACGATGGGGATTAAAATTCCGCAAGAATTGTCTATCGTCGGATTCGACGATAACCCGCTTATTCAGAGTAGCAGTGTAAAATTAAGCACCGTTTCTCAACCATTGATGGAAATGGGGCGTTTGGGAACAGAAAAATTGTATGAGATTTCTCGAGGGAAAGTCAAATTACCTTATAAACAAGTCTTGGCAACTAAATTTATTAAACGCGAATCTACTCAAAAGGTAAATGATCATGAAGAAAACAGTAAAGAAAAATGATTTAAAGAGTCATATTCGGGATATCCCCAATTTTCCAAAAGAAGGGATTATTTTTAAAGATATCACGACGCTGTTGAAGGATAAGACTGCGTTTAAAAAGTCCATCGATCTTTTAGCGAAGAAATTTAAAGACGCGAGAATTGCGCAGGTCGTCGGAGTGGAAGCGCGCGGTTTTATTTTTGGCGCGGCCTTAGCTTACAAATTAGGCGTTGGTTTTGTGCCTGTCCGTAAGAAGGGAAAACTTCCCGGCAAGACGAAAAGTGTCACCTACGAGTTGGAATACGGTATGGATAGTCTGGAAATCCATGAAGACGCGATTAAACCCAAAACACGCGTGTTAATTGTCGATGATCTTCTGGCTACCGGCGGTACGATTGAGGCGGTATCTAAACTGCTTCGTGAACAGAAGGCTGTCGTTGCTGGTATCGCTTTTTTAATTGAACTGCAATTTTTGAACGGCAAAGAAAAGTTAAAAGACTTCGACGTTTTTTCTGTACTAAAATATTAATTATTTTTTACCATAAACATTCCCAATATCTTCGTCATCAGCTTAATTTAATTAAATATCATAGGTAGATTTAATCCGTTGAAAAACTCTTTAAAGCACTTCAGCATTCTTTTATTTATTTCTTCACTTATTTTTTGTTCGTATCTTCCTATATTTAAGGCCAATCTTCTACAATGGAATGACCGCGTTCTCATAACGGGAAATGAAACTGTCTCCTCGCCAAACTCAGATAATATTAAGAAAATATTCTTACAAAGAATAAATAACACATACATCCCACTGACGATTTTGAGTTTCTCCGTCGAGTACCATTTTGCTCAAGACAATCCGTTTCTTTATCATTTAAATAATTTTATTCTTCATCTTTTGGTTATATTTTTGATATACCTGTTGGCACTCCGCTTCGGTTTAACGATTCTTTCCGCAGCGTTGGCGGCCTTGCTGTTTGGTTTGCATCCGATGCATGTTGAGTCAGTAGCTTGGATTGCTGAGCGGAAAAGTTTGCTTTATTCTTTATTTTATTTGTTGGCCCTTGTGTGTTATGAACGCAGGCTTTTTTACTTAAGACAAGATAAAAATAATTTTTCAGCCAAAATTAATTACTTTTTAACTCATTTGTTTGGGCTTTTAAGCCTTTTGGCGAACCCAATGGCTCTGAGTCTTCCATTGATTCTTCTTTTGGTGGATTGGTTTAAATTGAGAAAAATGGATCGTCAGGTTTTTCTGGAAAAAACTGTTTTCATTTTGCTAATCGGCGGCCTCACTATTCTAACCAGTGATTTTCCACCGCTTCCATCCAATCCAAGCCAAGCATTTATGGCGTACACTTGGTCATTTCTCTATTATTTACGTCAATTCTTTTTTCCTCTTGTAATCATTCCGATTGTCCGTCTACCTATACCGGTTTCATTTTCTAATCCTGAATATTTGTGGTCGCTGATTATTAGCGTAATTGCGATCGCCGGGGTGATCCGCCTTGGTAAATCTAAATGGGTCACGTTTGCTTTCCTATATTTCCTTCTGTCGATATTCTTTTTGATTCGATATGAGGCGGTACAGGATCCGCATATTGTGGCTAATAGATTTATGTATTTGCCGAGTTTGGGGATTTGTATGCTTTTTGGTTACGCGATTCAGAAGGCTTTCCTTTGGATGAACACTAGACAGCGTCGGGGTGCCATGATATCACTTTTTATGGCCATATTGTTCATTGTTTTTCTACGAATGGGGATTGCGACATATAATCAAGCCAATGTTTGGAAGAATGATGTGGCTTTGTGGACACATCAACTCACATATTTTCCGAATGATCCAATTGCTTTAAGTGGTTTAGTTGCCGCGCTAAGAAACTATCCGGATTTTAAGTTATCCGAAGTTGAATTTAAGAAAATGATTAAGTTAAAACTAGAGGGATATAAGCTCCATATTACGGACGATGCTCAACAAAAAATAAAGAAAGTTAATTTTTTGATCAGTCTGCTGGAAAGAGCGCGGATGGTCGCGCCGGATTACGTTGATATTCCCTATAAATTAGGGGAGCTTTATCAGGATTTGGGCCTTTATGCTAATGCCATCGAAATGTATCGTCGAGCCATTGATATTGATCCGAATTATAAGGAAATCTACTATCGATTGGGTTTAATGTACCTGGAGCTGAAAGAAAATGGGAAGGCTTACTCTGCGTTCAGACAATATATTATTTTACCCCCTATATTAGAGAAGAAATTCATTGAGGTGATTGATATTTACAATGAGGCTTATCGCCTGGACCCTGAGAACATAGATTTACGCTCGGCAATTTATGAAACATTAGACGGCTATGTGAAATTCATCAATATGAACCCGGAAAATGCCGACTCTTATTACAACCTCGGATTGATTTATTTAAAAATGAACGATTTAGCTAGAGCAAAATCTACTTTTGAGAAGGTTTTAGCCATTAATCCTAAACACATAAAGGCGTTATTTGCCTTAGGCGATATAAATTTGAACCAAAAGAGCGGAAATGAGGCGTTAGATTTTTTCACACGCGTCATTCGGTATGATCCTAATCACTCGGATGCGCTGGTAAAAATCGGAAATATATATAATCAAAAAGGAAGTTTGGAAAAATCTCGAGAATATTATCAAAAAGCGATAGAGGCGAATCCAAAGAACGCCCGGGCCTATTTTAACTTCGCATATACGTTTGAAACAGTTGGTCAATATGCAGAAGCGGTAAGACAATATAAGAAAACAGTGGAATATGATCCAAATAATCCTGAGGTCTACTATAATTTAGGAAATGTCTATTTAAAGTTGGAAAAGGAAGAAGAAGCTATTGAATCGTATCGTAAAACCGTTGAACTGAATCCGAATCATTTAAACGCCTGGGTTAATTTGGCGATAACCAGTTATAACCATGGCGACCGTCTGGATGCCAAAAAGTCGTACGAAGAAGCGATATTATTAGGTTTTGATCCATCAGCCGATTTAATACGAACCTTTGAAGCGATTCACTAAGAAGATATATTGTGCGCCTATAGCTCAGATGGATAGAGCACGGCTCTCCTAAGGCTGGGGGGGTGGTTCGAGTCCACCTAGGCGCACTTTAGCACGCTTTAAAAATTAAGAGACATAAGCAGTTATGCGTTATCAAGATATTTTTATGCTTAAAAGAACGATTAACCTAATGTAGGATAATCAAGAAAATTTTATCTAGCTAAAAAATATGTAAAAAATGTTGACACTGTGTTGCGACTGTGGTAAAAAATTCAACAATACCAAAAGTTTTTGATGATGTCGTAATTGTGGAAGAAGCGTTTTTTTACGAGATCATAAAAACAAACCAGTGATGGCCCTATTTTTGAATAAGAAAGGAGGGATGGTAAAAAATTATATTCAGGGTTATCGATATAGCTGGTCGAAATTCCATGTAATTATCTAGATTAATAAATATGACTAATATCTAGTTGAGTGATATACAACTTTACGTAATTATATTTTTACTCTTTGGAGGAGAAAAATGAAAAAATTTATCGTATTAACGTTAGCTTTAATTTGGGCAGCAACAGCTGTTCCAGCATTTGCTAGCGTTCAAAACGTAAGAGTCGGCGGATGGACAAAATCCACCTTCTTACATCGTCAAGAGTTTGACCTTGGAAGAGGTTCTGGCGGAGTTGATAAACAAGATGTTTTTATTAATCAAACACACCTACAAGTCGATGCAGACTTAACGGACCAAGTGTATGTCACGATCGCCCTAATCGGCGAAAGAGGATGGGGAAACGATGGTGGAGATTCAGATTCTACATCAGAAGTTGACCTTCATCTTGCTTATGTGACATTAAAGGAAATGCTTTACTCACCGTTGACTTTAGTCGTCGGTCGTCAAACATTTGCCTTTGGAAACGGTTTTGTCTTTGATGCGACTGGAACTAACAATACTGCCCCAACAGATTCAGGTATTGCTAACATCGCTCAAGACTTAACTCAACAAACAGCATTGGATGCAATCCGCGCTATTTTCGATTACAATCCATTGACTGTAACTGTTTTTTATTCAAAACTTCACCAAAATACAGTTGATATCAATCACGTTGATGATGACAAAGACCTATATGGGATCAATGCTAATTATCAACTTGGTGATGACATGAATTCCGTGGCCGAAGCTTATTTCTTTAAGCAACGTGACAAAAGCGTTAACGTCGCAGCCACTGGTTCTAAAACTGATCACATTAAAGTTACTGGTGTTCGCGCAAGTACAAATCCAATTGAAGGTTTAAACCTTCAAGGGGAAGTTGCGCATCAAGGTGGTTCCAAGCGCGGTACTTCTGCTACACAAAACACAAAACGCAATGCTTGGGGTGCACAAGGTATCATGAGTTATCAATTACCTGGTCTTGAAGAGTACAAGCCAGTTGCTCAGTACATCTTCACCAAAGTTACAGGTGATACAGATACAGGCGCATCAGAATCAAAATACACTGGTTGGGATCCATTCTTTGAAAATCAAGGTGGAGGCCACATTTACAACAGTTTGTTTGATTTAACGAATTCAGTAATTCACTCATTCTACCTTACTGCTGAACCGGTCGAAGACATTACTACTCGTCTGGCCTTCACGGCAATTTGGTTAGAAAGAGAATTGAAGCAAGATTCATTCTCAGGACGAAGCCCAGATGGTACTACGAATTCTTACGATGCTAAGACAGACAGTACTTTTCTTGGAAAAGAAGTTGACTTGGACACAACCTACAATTATACCGAAGATGTTACTTTCGGAACTTCAATTGGAGTGTTCTTTCCAAAGAGTGTTTTCGATAACGAAAACAATTCAACTGCAAAACAAGCATTGGTCAGCATGAACGTTGCGTTCTAATTGTTGATTGATTTTGTTCAAGCCCCTGCCGAATTTTCGGCAGGGGCTTTTTAATTGGTTTTTCCCCGACGATACTTCAATGATTTCCGTCGACAAATTTTCTCGACGAGCTTTATTTTTTGTTTCCGACCTTCATTAAATACAAAAAAATTATTTTCCGTCCAGAAAATCTTATAAGCATGATGAAAAAAAATGAAATTATCATTTTCTTTTATTATTAATTTGTTATGATAAAAATATTAATTAAATATCTTTTCATAAATTCATTAATATCTGTTAACAGTAATCTTACAAAAGTTTTGTGATGACCAAAGACGATATATACGACCACTTAGCGCAGGTCTATTTAGGCAAGCGAAAAAAAGATGACGCTAAAACAAAAAAGCAATTCAATGCCTGGCTCCTCATTAATGGTTTAGTTACTGCGGTGATCTTTGCCAGTGCGTTTTACGGACTAACAGCTTTTTTGACTCAGCAAAAAACGTCTTTAAAAAACAATGTTATCTATTCGCTTCATCAAGGCCCGCTTCGTTTCGGCTATGACTTTAAAGCTTCAGCTAGTCCGGTAGAGACCTTTGTATTGACTATCCCGTCGATGGATATCAGCCGTTATGGGAGTTTAGAATTTACCATGCGCGGAAAAGAAGAAGGTGTTCCAGGGACAGTCAAAGTTGTTATCAATAACAGATATAATGAATCTTCGTATTTTTATATTCAAGGTGTCGATTTGAACTGGCGACAATACCGAATTCCACTTTCCGAGTTTAAACAAATTACTGACTGGACGAGCATCACTAACATTTCTTTTGTTTTAGAATCTTGGAATGTCGACAATAAAAAAGGTGTGGTATTGATCGATAGTTTGAATTTTGCGACAACCAATTAACCCAAAACTATTAGGGAGTTTCAGCATGAAAATAATTTCAATAGCAAACCAAAAAGGTGGTTGTGGCAAAACCACAACAGCTATTAACTTGGCGTCGGCGCTGAGTCAAAACGGCCAAAAAGTTCTTCTGCTGGATTTGGATCCCCAAGCGCATGCATCACTTGGACTGGACATTGAAAGTCAGGACAGTATTTACAATGTTATATCCAAGTTAACTCCCCGGAAGTTAAAAATTGAAAATATTCTTCAGCGCGTCGAAGAAAGTTTTGATATTGTTCCTTCAAACGTGTTGGTTGGAACGTTGGAACAAGAACTCTCTGATGAAATAGGGCGAGAATTGAAATTAAAAGAAGTGGTTCAGCCTATACGAGACTTGTACGATTATGTTATTATTGATTGTCCTCCTAGCCTTGGGATTTTAACCGTCAATGCCATTCGCGTCAGCGATGAATTGATTATTCCCGTCGAGACCAGCCGTTTTTCCATGCAAGGCGTTGATCATATTATGGACATTGTTAATCTCGTTAAAGATCGATTAAACCACGAGGTTAAATGCCGAGTTCTAGTGACTATGTTTGATTCTCGTCTACGACACTCATTTGCCATGCTCGCCACATTTAAAGAACGTTTTTTGAGTATGATGTTTGACACAATCATTCATATCAATGTTAAGTTAAAAGAATCAGTTGTCATGGGAAAAACTGTTTCTGCCTATGATAAATATTGCCGCGGATCAAAAGATTATTTTAGTTTAGCTAAGGAATTAATACTGCTTCATAAACAGGAAAAGCAGTTATTAGAACAAGGTTCCGTCGAGGTCAAGGTTGAGAAAAAAGCTCCTATAACCGACACTTTTATTAAAGAACTTGAAGAGGCTCAAGCGTTTCAAGCCTTGCCAGTCGAGGAACAGCGAGAAACTTTTAAAAATGAGGCCTTCGCAACCCCTATGTCCGAGCAAATGCAGGATATTGTTAGACAGGAAATCAATGGTTTAACGACGATCCGCTTTTCCATCGAGGCTCCGGAAGCAAAATCTGTTTATGTAACGGGAAGTTTTAATGATTGGTCTTTAGATGACACTTGCCGGATGAAAGAGAAAGATGGCCAGTGGGAAGCAGAAATCCCTCTTAAGCCCGGTCTATACAAATATCAATTCATCGTCGACGGTGTTTGGAAAGAAGATCCGCGAAATAACCGTAAAGAACGCAATTCATTCGGAGATATAAACTCGCTTATTGAAGTAAAGGCGGGGGATGAACAAAAAATCAGCTGAAAATAAAATATCTTTCGATAGCAATTTCTTCGCTATATTTTCCTATCTTTCAATCTTTTGTATTGTCCCTTTAATTCTAAAAAAAGATAATATATTTTTGCTCGAGCACGGAAGGCAGGGTTTAGTCCTGTTTGTCGCCGAGGTTATGTGCTTTATTCTGCACATTATATTTGGCGCCTGGTTTTTAAGTTTAGGAATATTCATTTTAGGGATTTATTCTTTAGTGGGAATTATAAACGTTGTGCAGGGTAAATACGTGAAACTTTATTTCGTATCTGATGTCGCGCAAAAGATTTCCTTATAAAATGCAATTCTTTAAAGAAGTTTTTGAGGAAATAAAGAATTTATTTGTCCCGAAAAAGAAAGTCAAAAAACGAAGGCAAACACCCGCCAAAAAAATAAAGAAAACCGTCCTATCAAAAGTTTCAAAAACCCGACCTCGTAAAAAAATCACTAAAAAATCACAACCGATTAAGAAAAAATCGACGCCAAAACCGGAAAAACGTAAAGTTCCTGCGAAATTAAGTGTACCTCCAAAGAATGTGGCCAAGAAGATTGTATCTAAGGATGTTATAAAAAGCCCTTATGTAGGACAAGTAACGCATTATTTTTCGAAAATCAGCGTCGTTGTGATAAAGATTGAAAAGAGTAATTTAATGGTCGGGGATAAAATAAATATTAAAGGACAAGTGACCGATTTGATCCAAGTGGTTAAATCTTTACAGATTGAAAGTGTGGATGTAAAATCCGCGAAAGTTGGGCAATTGGTTGGTTTGAAAGTTTTAAAATCCGCGCAGGTGGGGGATAAGGTATATAAGTTATCCTAGGCAAAAAAGGCCACTCTTAAAAATTTATTTCTTTAATAGGCTCTTATGCTATACTTTGAATGTTCTTCCATATTAAAATATTAAGGATCCTCATCCATGGTACGATTATCTAAAAATAAAAACGCTGGACAGCAAATGATTGAGTACATGCTGTTGCTCGCTTGCGTCATCACCGTTTTGGTCGTATTTGTTTTAAAGCAAGGTCCTGGAGCTGTTTTTAAAAATAATTTTGAAGGCAGTTTGGCTCAAGGCGTTAAAGCAATTGAATGTATGGCCAACACAGCCTGTTTTGATTTAACAACCGGATGTTCACCGGTTTGCGGCAATGGCTGTTGTGAGCCGGGAGAATCTATGTCAGGGGCAGGAGTGGGAGATGCTCCATGGAGGCCTTGTGCGGCGGATTGCCCGCCGGCAGGCTGTGTGCCTACTGTAACGTCTTGTCTTTCAGGCGGGGTTCAATCTTGCGGTTTATTTAATAACGGCTGTAATGTTGTGGATTGCGGCTCATGCCCAGATCATGGTTTACCTGTTTGTTATAATAATCAGTGCTTCGATTGTTCAGCACCGATATGTCCATCGGGCGCTTGTGGAATTATTAGTGATCCTGCGTGTGGTGTTTCGTTGGATTGTGGTGGATGCTCTAGTGGAGATATTTGCCTTGGAAATAGTTGCGTTAACTGTTCATACACCAGCTGTCAACCAGGCGATTGTGGAACAATAAATTTAGGAGCATGCCCTCCCTTGAATTGTGGTTCATGCCCAGGTGGGGGACCATGTCATGCCAATCAATGCATTAACTGTTCAGGATATGTGTGTCAGCCAGGTGATTGCGGCCGTATATTTTTTGGTGGGATAGGTTGCCCCCCTTACATCGATTGTCCCGATGATTGCGCCACCTTTGGGTCGACGTGTAATCATTCGACCAATAGATGTGATTGCGGCCTGGGATGTTGGTAGATATTTGGGGAAACAACGCTTGCTACGATAGTTTGATTAGATCTTCAAATAAAAATCTTATAGTAATCTCCATTTCAAAAATTTCATGAACATTCCTGATCTTATTGAAAATGATAAAAATTTGATCCGGCGTTATCTTATTTGGTGTTATAAAACGACCAAAGAAGATTTAGATCGTATCGATCGCTACTTTACACAGAATATAGTCGATGATTTTATTCTTGAAGGTTTAGTCAAAACAAAAGAATATCAACTTTCATCAGATGAAGATTATAAAAATCTAATTAGAAATTTTGAACAATACAAGATTGAGAAATTTAGAAAGGCTGAGGAACGGAAGTTTCTTGACGAGAAAAAGAATATTTTAAAGCCACAGTATATTTATTTACAAAATAGATTGCGCTCCATTGAGCAGGCAGCGATTCATTTTTTGGGTGAAGATGACTTGATGAAAATCATTGAGTTGTATGAACTGGAAATGACGCAGCGTATATTAACAGCGAGGGAACATACTTAAAAAATTTCAGCGTCTTTGCATATCGCGAAGGCGCTGTTTTTGTTGACGCATCAGATCTTTTCTTCGGCGTTCTACATCATCCATATTTTGTTGCTGAGCAACTTTTTTTTCGAAGATTTGATTCATTTCTGTCTGAGTTCTTTGGGGTGGCTCATAAGCTTTTTTGGTAAATTTCGTAATACCATAAACCAGGGTGCCAAAAACAACAAAAATTCCGATTAAAAGCATCATCCAGTCTTTCATGCGTTTAGTATAGCCACGATCTAGTCGGCTTTCAATATAATTTTCGAGGGATTGATGATATTCCTTGATTTCTTCATAATGAGATCATTAAATTTAATTTTGGAGGGCATATAATGTCTAAACAATATGATGTTAAAAAAGAGTGGGAGAAAACGAAGAAGCAGTTGGTTCAATTTGGAAAAGAAGCTTCTGAATTGATAAAAAAGGGCGAAAAAGAATTTATCCAGATTAAAAAGCAAAGTCAATTTCAATTGGATTTGACCGCCGCAGGGCTGACGAAGGAAAAACTTTATTACCAAATCGGTAAAGAGTACGTGAGAAGTCCGGATAATAATACGGCCCTACTTAAAAAACTTTTAGATGAATATAAGGCCGTCGAACAAAAGCAAAAAGAATTATTGGCGAAAAATGAGGCTGGCTCATTAATGAGTAGACAAAAAAAATCCAAAAACGAAGACTAAGCTGTCTGTAAACCTTTCCCATTTATATACTTATACAATATGACTCTTTTTGTTTTTTATACGCCTTATTTACCTTGAACCCGTGCATAAAGCTTGACTTACGAAAAGTCGAATAGTATAATAGCACCCTTAGCTGAGGGCAGGCGTCTGATAGCTATCAGGACTGCAACATACTGTATGGACAGATGTTATGGTTAGCTCGCTCTATTGTGAACATATTTAAATGGAGGAATTTAAAAGTGGTTACTTTCAAAGAAAGAAAAACAGAAGTCATTGGTGATTTTAAATCGCACGCCAAAGACACCGGCTCACCGGCCGTTCAGATTGCGCTTTTAACTGAACGAATGAATTATCTTACCGGACATTTTCAAACACATAAAAAAGATTTCCATTCCCGTCGTGGTCTCTTAATGATGATCGGGAAAAGACGACGTCTTCTAGCCTACCTAAAGAAAAAAGATCCTCAAAAGTATCAAGAAACAATATCTAAATTAAACTTACGTAAATGACGATGTGGCAGGCATGCTCAAATTTTTGGCATGATAAACGGCTGACATTGATGCATGTTTTTAAGGGAGAAAATAATGATTCAAAATGAATTTATTGAAATGCCTTTTGGGGCACAGAAACTTATTATAGAAACCGGAAAGTTGGCCAAACAAGCCAATGGTGCTGTGACTGTTACCGTCGGTGGAACGACTGTACTCGTCGCTGCCTGTATGTCACCAAAAGCCAAGCCTGATATCGATTTTTTTCCATTGATGGTGGAGTATCAGGAAAAAGCCTATGCCGCCGGAAAAATCCCCGGAGGATTTTTCAAACGTGAAGGCCGGCCTACACAAAAGGAAACATTGACGGCTCGCATCATCGACCGACCAATAAGACCATTATTTCCGGAAGGTTTTTATTATGAAGTTGTTGTTACAGCCAACGTCATTAGTTCCGATGGAGAAAATGATCCGGATGTGTTAGCCACCATCGGTGCATCCGCTGCATTACATATTTCAGATATTCCATTTGATGGCCCCATTGGTGCTCTTAGAGTGGGTATGATCAATAATGAATTTGTTATCAATCCGACCTATGAACAGCGAAAAGGTTGTAATCTGGAACTTTTTGTCGTCGGTGTAAAAAACGGCATCGTTATGATTGAAGGTGAAGGACAAGAGATTCCTGACGATGTTGTTATTGATGGGTTAAAGTTTGCCCAGGCTCAAATGGCTGAAATGATTGAGATTCAAAATCAGTTTAAGAAGCAAGTCGGAAAAACAAAAGCTAAAGTAGAACTGTTCAATCCTCATCCGGAACTTAAGAAGAAAGTTTCAAGCCTTATACAGAATAAATTGGAAAAGGTTTATTCGATTGCTGATAAATTACAGCGTGAAGAAGAACGTCGTAAGACGGTGGATGAATTATTAAGTGATTTAACGGTATTTGAGCAATATAAAGTTAATGATAAAGATGTCCCAGCTGGACATATTATGATGATGTTTGATAAAGTTGAATATGATGTCGTTCGAAAATCAATTTTTGATAAGAACAAAAGAACAGATGGACGAAAGACAGACGAAATTAGAGAATTGAAAAGTGAAATTAATATTTTGCCGCGCACCCACGGTTCGGCCTTATTTACTCGAGGTCAAACTCAGAGTTTAGCTGTGGTTACTTTGGGGACAAAACGGGACGAACAAATGGTCGAAGGTCTTCAGCCTTTGACTTACAATAATTTCATGTTGCATTATAATTTTCCAGCCTTCAGTGTTGGTGAGGCAAAAGGCAGCCGCGGTCCTGGCCGTCGAGAAATAGGCCATGGCGCTTTGGCAGAAAAAGCTATTCAAGGTGTTATGCCCAAAAAAGAAGAGTTTCCTTATACCGTGAGAGTAGTCTCGGAAATTCTTGAGTCCAATGGATCTTCCAGTATGGCGTCGGTTTGCGCCGGATGTTTAAGTTTAATGGCAGCTGGTGTTCCCATTAGAAATGCTGTCGCTGGTATATCCATCGGTTTACTGATGGGTGATAATCCAAGTGACTTCAGACTTTTAACCGACATCATGGGTCTTGAAGATCATCATGGTGATATGGATTACAAAATTGCTGGATCACGAACGGGTATAACTGCCATTCAGCTCGATCTTAAGATAAAAGGAGTTCCGCTAGAGGTATTGGCCAAAGGTATTGAACAAGCCAAAGGCGCGCGACTAAAGATTCTTGATAATATGGCCGCCACGATCTCTAAACCGGCCGCGGATTTGAATCCTTACGCTCCGAAAATTGTTACAACGATGGTTCCTCAAGAAAAGATCGGGGAAATTATTGGACCCGGAGGAAAAATGATCAAGCGTATTATGGAAGAAACCGGCGCAGAAGCCATTGATATTGATGATACCGGAAAAGTTCTCATTGCAGCGTCTAATTCTGCCGCAGCAAATAGGGCTAAAAGTTTTATTGATGGATTAATTGAAACTCCTGAAGTTGGTAAAATCTATAACGCAAAAGTAGCTAAAGTAACTAATTTTGGCGCTTTTTGTGAATTCTTACCTGGGAAACAAGGCCTTGTTCACGTTTCTGAACTATCCGATCAGTACGTCAAAGACGTAAATACAGTAGTTAAAGTCGGTGATGAGTTTAAGGTCAAATTGGTCGAAATCGATCAAATGAAACGTATGAACCTCAGCAAGAAACAAGCGGAAGTAAATTAAAAATATTCTCATCCACGATTAATCGGGTGTGATACAATGAAACAGGTAAGCTTAAAAAACTTGCCTGTTTTTTTACCAACCCTAAATAATACTAATATAATTAAACGATCAGGATGAAAGAAGAGCACATCAATGAAATCCAGGCGATCATTATTCTTGCCATCGGCATGATTTTGTTCGCTAGTTTGATCTCTTTCTCGCCAAGTGATCTTTCCTGGTATACATCAGAACCTAATGTTCCCGCCAAGAATTTAATCAGAATCAGTGGAGCTTATATTTCGGGCAGCCTTTTATTTGTATGTGGCTACAGTGCTTATGCCCTTGTTTTTTTCCTTCTTTTTTGGAGTTGGAATAAGTTTACTTCTCAAGAAATTCGTTTTACCGTTTCAAAGTTTCTCAGTTTTATCGTCTTGATAGGCGTTATCACCTCTCTCATTAGCTTACAGGGTCCGCAAGAGATCACGGCCCGCTTTCAACGCGGTGGGCTCATCGGTTTAATTGCTTCTGATTTTCTTTATCAGTATTTAGGTGTTGTCGGAACATATATCGTTTTATTTACCTTAGGTTCATTGGCATTAATTCTGACAGCCGAAATGTTGCTCACACCAATTTTCCTCAATATGTATAATGGTGCTGTTTCCCATTTTAATTTTCTTAAAGATGGACTGAAAGAGCGTGATTTTAGCCTTACGTCGTCCAAATCATCGACGAAATCCACGCCGATTCCATTACTTCCTAAACCGAATAAAATAAAGAAAATCCTAGGGCAGAAAAAGGAAGAAGACGAGGATGACTATGACGAGAATGAAGAAGATAATAAAACAGATATTAAGCAAAAAGATAACGTAAGAAAAGAAGAGGATCTTAAAAAAGTTTTAGAAAGAAAAGAAATAAAACCTAAAAAACCGTTAATACGTATTGCTGACTCGACGGAAGAAAAAGCAGAGCCGGTCGATGGGCCGCAAATCGTCGGTGAATTTACCATTCCCAGTCTTGATTTACTTCAAGACCCTCCAAAAGTTTCTACCGATAAAATTCAGAGTAATTTGATTAATGACGCAAAACGCCTGGAAGAAACATTAGCCAGTTTTGGTGTCGGAGCGCGCGTGGTCGATATTGAACGCGGCCCGGCGATTACCCGTTATGAGCTTGAACCTGGGCCAGGTGTTAAGGTCCAAAAATTTACAACTTTATCGAATGATATTGCGCTGGCGATGAAAGCTCCGACAGTGAGAATTGTCGCGCCTATTCCTGGAAAAAGCCGCGTGGGTATTGAGGTTCCAAATGATTCGTCCGCGTCCGTGTATCTAAAAGATGTACTTTCCAGCCAAGAATTTCGTCAGTCAAAATCCAAATTAACCATTGCCTTGGGTAAGGATATTGCCGGAAAATCCATGGTCGCTGACTTAGCCGACATGCCGCATTTATTAATTGCCGGAACAACAGGTTCAGGAAAATCCGTCTGTATTAACGGAATTATTACGTCCATTTTGCTGAACGCGTCGCCGGATGAAGTCCGTTTTGTCATGGTGGATCCTAAAATGGTTGAGTTGGCGCAATACAATGACATTCCTCATTTGTTAGCTCCGACGGTAACTGATGCTAAAAAAGCCGCGGGGGTATTGAACTGGGTGGTCGGTGAAATGGAAAACCGGTATAAACGCCTGTCAAAAGCTGAAGTAAAAAATATAACGACGTACAATGAAAAAGGTAATCATATGTATTATATCGTCGTTATCATCGACGAGCTTGCTGATTTAATGCAAGTTTCTGCGAAAGGCGTGGAAGGTTCAATCACTCGACTAGCTCAATTGTCGAGGGCCGTCGGTATTCATTTAATTTTGGCAACTCAACGTCCGTCGGTGAATGTTATTACCGGCGTCATTAAAGCTAATTTTCCTGCAAGGATTTCATTTAAAGTCGCATCAAAAGTTGATTCGCGAACGGTTCTCGATATGAATGGTGCGGAAAGTCTTTTAGGAAAAGGAGACATGCTATTTCAAAAACCCGGAGATGCCAAACCGACGCGCGGACAGGGTAATTATGTTAAAGATGAAGAAATTGCGAAGGTCATTCAATTTATTAAAGATCAGCAAGCCCCGGCTTATGATGAAAATATAATGAATAGTCATAAACCAGGCGCGGTCGAGAACAGCGACGAGAAAGACGAATACTATGATCAGGCCGTTCAGCTGGTTATTGAAACCAATCAGGCCTCTGTATCTATTTTACAAAGACGTATGCGTTTAGGATATACTCGTGCAGCACGATTAATTGACATGATGGAACAAGCCGGTATCGTCGGTCCCTACGTTGGCAGTAAACCGCGGGATATTTTGATCGACCGGGAACAGTGGCTTTTAGAGAACATGCAGGGTGACAAAAATGAATAAGATCAACCAAGAGGCGGAAATGGAAGAAGTCCAACCAGATAAAAATAAATCAAAGAAAACAAAATCGCCGGTAGAAGAAGCGCCACTTCGCAAGGCCTTAATTTTAAAAAATAAAAGAATTGAAAAAGGGCTAAGTCTCGACGCTGTTCATGAAGCCACTAAAATTCCCCTGGACGCATTAAAAGCAATAGAGGAAGGATATTCCATAAGGATATTATCTCCTTTTTATATTAAAGGTTTTCTTAAAATTTATGCTATGTATCTTAATGTTGATCCGAGTGAAGTCATTGATGAGTCGCCCAAAGAAAAGCTGCCGAAAGTAACTAAACAGGATGTGGATACCGATTTTGAATTTAATATGCAACAAACTTTAAAGAAATATTTAACGCATCAACGAAAAAAACAAATTGCGGCCTTTATCGGAATAATTCTTGCATTGTTTATCCTTTTTAAGTCTATCGTCATGATTATGCATGCCGTACGGAATAAACCAGAAGGCCAAAGAGTTAAAAAGGAAGTTTTACAAAATAAGTCTGTGACTGTTTCTGAAGATGAAAAGATTAAATCAACTGTAAAGCGAAATGAAACCAAAGGCGAAACAGAAAAGCCGATTGTAAAAGTGCCGATTTCTGAGTCCAAACCGGAAAGTAGCGCGAAGAAACAACCATTAGTTCCCTCTCCCGTCGTACAATCAACGCAGAAGGACGTAAAATTAACGGTTCGCGCCATCAATGACAGTTGGTTAAAGGTTAAGGCGGATGATAAAGTTGTGTTTCAATCAACGCTGAATAAAGGCTCGGTTGAATCATGGGAAGCAAGTAATGAAATTATTATCAGTGGAAAGAATATTATCAATTTAGAATTTGAGGTGAATGGAAAATTAATCGGCGCCCTCGGGAAAAAGGATAGAAAAGCAAAAAGTGTGCGTATTACCAAGGACGGGCTGTCGGTCATTAATTAAGCGCAGGTTTTAGAAAATAAAATAACAATGATAAAATCAATTAAGACAACGAAGGATTTTCATAAAGAGCGAACCGACCAAGGTAAGAAGGTGGGTATTATTAATCTTGGCTGCGCCCGGAATTTGGTCGATTCCCAAACGATTTTAAGCAATTTAAAACGTAAAGGCCACCGCATTGTGGATTTTGAGGATTCTGAAGTCGTGATTGTCAATACATGCGCATTTATCGACGAGGCCAAACAAGAATCTATTGAGACAATCATGGATTTACTGGAATTAAAGAAAAAAGGAAAGATTAAAAAAGTCATTGTGGCCGGTTGTTTAGCTCAACGGTACCATAAAGAATTAAGTGAAGAATTTAAGGATATTGACGCGATTATCGGCACACAAAAATTAGACCGTCATGATATTCCTTCAGATATCTCATTGACACCGAAGCATTTTGCTTATGTCAAAATCAGTGAAAGCTGCTACAACAAGTGCAGTTTTTGTATCATTCCAAAACTAAAAGGTAAATTTACTTCTCGTACGATTGAATCGATTTTAGAGGAAATTAAACAACTTGACGCCAAAGGTGTTGTTGAAATAAATTTGATTGGACAGGATATTACAGCCTACGGAATGGATATATACCACCAATTAAGCCTTGCCAGATTGTTAAAAGAAATAGTCAAGGTGACCAAAAATATACAGTGGATTCGATTATTATATGCTTTCCCCGCCCACGTCACGGATGAATTGATCGACGTTATCGCCGAGGAAGTTAAGATTTGTAAATACATAGATATTCCGTTACAACATATTAGCGATAAAATTTTAACCGCGATGAACAGAAATATCACCCGACAAGGGACACTGGATTTGATGAATAAGTTCCGCACGAAAATTCCTAGTGGCAGTTTACGTACAACATTTATCCTCGGTTTGCCCGGTGAAACAGACGAAGACTTTGCGGATCTTGTAAATTTTGTGAGTAATACAAAATTCGAAAAGATGGGGACATTTTTATATTCTAAAGAAGAAGGCACATCAGCAGCTGGTATGCCGGATCAAGTTCCGGATACAATCAAGAAAAAACGTTTAGATCAGCTGATGAAGATTCAAAAAGATATTTCTCAGGAAATTCAAGATAATTATATTGGCCGTACTCTTAAAGTATTGATTGACGAAAAACAAGAAAACGAAGAAAACACATACATTGGGCGAAGTGAATATGATGCTCCCGACGTGGATGGTGTGGTTTTTGTCCGCAGCGAGAAACCTTTGAAAGCGGGAGAATTCGTTCAAGTCAAAATAACCGATGCTTTCGCGTATGATTTAACAGGAGATATAATATGAAAAAAGTATTGATAACTCCGAATACGTTGACGATGTCTCGAATCGTTATGACCTTCTTTTTCATCGTGCTGATGATGGCGCATGGATTTTTCTTTAAACTCGTCGGAGCGTTTATGTTCTTTTTGGCATCGTTTACAGATCTATATGATGGTTATATTGCCAGAAAATATAATTTAATTTCAGACTTCGGAAAGGTTATGGACCCGATTGCTGATAAATTTCTTATGCTTTCGGCTTTTTTAATCTTTGTAAAAATGGGAATCATTTCTGTATTTGTGTTTCTCCTTATTTTCGGACGAGAAATTTTTATTACATGGATGAGGTTTTATGCCAAAGGTAAGGGATTTGTGCTGGCCGCCGAGCAGTTTGGTAAATACAAGACGGTTACTCAGTTTGTGACGGTTGGGTTTATTTTAATTTTTATTGTTTTACGCTCAGCGAGTTTTAGCCAAGACTGGTCGGATGTAACTCTTAGCCGGTGGAATTACACGATCGATTTCTTTGTGTTTATCACCGTCTTAATGACGCTGGCTTCAGGCGTATCATATTACATGAACAATAAGGATGTTTTTAAAAATCATGACAAGTAATACTATAAAAATGATATCCACTTTTTTTTATATCGGTAAATCACCGATCGCACCCGGTTCAATGGCGAGTCTCGTCGGCGCTTTAATATGCGTCTTATTGTCGAAGGCGGTCATCTTATATCTTTTGGTTTTGGTTGGCGTTATCTTTATTGGACTGGTAGTGAGTGGTCCCATGGAAGAGATCGTGGGCTATAAAGATCCTTCCTGTGTTGTGATTGATGAAATTGCCGGAATCATGTTATCACTGATGTTTCTTCCGATGACTTGGCCGGTTTTATTAACTGCATTCTTTTTATTCCGTGCTTTAGATATGTTCAAACTTTTTCCTGTTGACCGATTCGAGAAATATGAAGGCGGCTTGGGAATCATGATGGACGATATTGTGGCCGGGATTTATACCAATATCATTATGCAAATTGCTGTCCGCTGGGCAGGAATAATTTAAAGGAGAAAAAAATGAGAACGTCAAATCCGGTATTAAATGATCAAGCTTTTAATCAATCAGGAAACTATGGTACTGATCAAAGTATGACAATACAAGGCACGGTTAATAAATCATTTGTGCTTTTGGGATTATTAATGCTCACGGCGGGATGGGTATGGAGTCAAGTCTCTTCCGTCGCGGCGCCCATTCTAAATGACACAAATTATGGAAGCACAACCCAAACACCGTCGATTGTTATGATGGCCATCATGGTGGGCGGTATTGGTGGATTCATTGTTGCCTTGATAACGACCTTTAAAAAAGTTTGGTCGCCGGTCACAGCGCCTATATACGCTTTATTGGAAGGGCTTGTTATTGGCGGGATATCCGCTTTTTTTGAAATGCGTTATCCTGGTTTAGTTATTCAGGCGGTAGGATTAACGTTTGGGACATTACTGTCTTTATTATTAGTTTATAAATCTGGTTTAATTAAAGTGACACGAAAATTTCAAATGGGTCTTATGGCAGCAACTGGAGCCATCGCAATATTTTACCTGGTGGTCTTCATTGCAAGCTTGTTTGGAGCCAATATGTTTTCGAATATGCTGTCTGGAAGCGGTGCTTTAGGAATTGGATTTAGTTTGGTCGTCGTTACGATCGCGGCTCTTAATCTGGTTTTGGACTTTGATTTTATCGAGAATGGTTCAAGAAATGGCCAGCCAAAATATATGGAATGGTATGGCGCCTTTGGTTTGATGGTCACGCTGATCTGGCTCTATATGGAAATTCTAAGATTATTGGCAAAACTGAGAGATAGACGATAGAATCTCCTTCTATTCGTTATTAATGAAAATGAAGTTAATTCAAAAGAATTCTTCGCATTATTCTACAGCTAGGGTGCTAACATCACGGGAGATTCCTCGAAGAAAGTCCCTTTCTTGTATACACCTCAAGACAAAAATTGAAATAGACTATCATGAGAACTGAAAAAATTCTTGAGCATTACGATAGCTACGCCCAATCACGAGATTCGTTCAGACAAAAGAACCGTTATTATTACAAAACTTTATTAGAACAATACCGTTATTTTGTACCGGAAGGTAAAAAGGTTTTGGAAATCGGATGCGGTACTGGCGATTTATTGTCTGATTTAAAGCCATCGTTAGGTGTGGGAATTGACGTTAGCCCCAAGATGATTGAACGGGCCAAACAAAAATATAATCAGTTGGAATTTTTTGTTGGTACTGTTGATGATGTTAATGTTACCGAGAAATTTGACTATGTTATTTTGGCCGGACTATTGGGAGAGATCGACGACATTCAGGGTTTTTTGGAATCGCTTCAACGATTTTGTACGAATGATACCAGGATATTCATTGAATACTATAGCTACTTATGGCAAGTCATTCTCAAAGCCGGTGAAAAATTAGGACGAAAAATGCCGCAATTAGAACAGAATTGGCTGACGTCGGGTGACATAATAAATTTTTTGGATTTAGCCGGATATCAATTTATTAATACAGAGCGAAGTATACTTTTACCGTTTAATATTTGGGGAGTAAGTTATATTGTTAACCGATTTATCGCTAAGTTGCCGATTATTAATCTTTTTACCTTGAATCATTTTATTGTTGCCCGTCCAATGAGAGCAGTTAATAAAGATTTCTCAGTAACTATTCTGATTCCATGCCGTAATGAGAAAGGAAATATTGAACAGGCGATTACGCGCACACCTAAGTTTGGTACAGAACAGGAGTTTATTTTTGTCGAAGGGTGGTCAAAAGATGGTACATACGAAGAGGTAGAACGGATTATTAAGAAGTTTCCGGAAAAAAATATTAAGTTATTTAAACAGTCCGGTAAAGGCAAAGGCGATGCAGTAAGGTTTGGTTTCAATGCCGCCGCCAATGAAGTGCTCATGATTCTTGACGCTGATTTAACGGTGTCACCGGAGGATTTACCGAAGTTTTATGAAGCCATTCGAAGCAATAAGGGAGAGTTTATTAATGGGTCTCGTCTAGTTTATCCTATGGAAGATGAGGCTATGCGTTTCCTGAACTTAGTGGCTAATAAGCTGTTTGGTATCTTTTTTTCTTGGCTATTGAAACAACGATTTAAGGATACTTTATGCGGAACTAAGGTAATGTTTAAGCATCACTATACGAAGTTGGCGGCCAATCGTCATTATTTTGGTGATTTTGACCCTTTTGGAGATTTTGATCTTATTTTTGGCGCAGTGAAATTAAATCTAAAGGCAATTGAATTGCCTATACGGTATAAGAACCGATTATATGGGACGACTCAAATTCAAAGATTCAGGCATGGTCTGCTTCTTATAAGAATGTGCTGGTTTGCCTTGTGGAAAATTAGATTTAAATGATTAATCATATAAAACAATGGTTTAGACTTCCAGAAAACGAGAAGATTACTTCTCTTGATGACCCGAAAACGACAGAATCGCATTCCCGCATTATTCAAAGCAAGCCCATCCTCAAAGAAATATATATTAAAAATTATAAAACATTTCAAAAGGTTTTTTCCCAATATCCCGACGGTAAATTTGTTGAATTAGGAAGCGGAGGAGGATTTATCAAAGATGTTAATCCGACCGTCATTACTTCCGATGTTCTTTATTTAGGCGGAATAGATCTTTGTTTTTCTGGTGAGGCCCTGCCGCTTAAGAATAATAGCGTCGATGTTTTTGTCATGATTGATGTTTTGCATCATATCAAGAACCCGCGAAAGTTATTGAATGAAATGAACCGATGTCTTAAGGTTAATGGAAAAATTATTATGATTGAGCCAGCCAACACTTGGTGGGGAAGGTTTATCTACCAAAATTTTCATCATGAACCATTTGATCCGACGGCAGGATGGAATATTGAAGGAGTTGGGCCGATGTCAAATGCGAATGGCGCTTTGCCGTGGATCATATTTACCCGCGACCGAATCCAGTTTCAAAAAGAATATCCCGGTTTTCAGATAAATTCGATCCATTATCATTCACCTCTTTGTTATTTAATTAGCGGCGGTGTTTCGATGAAACAGCTTTTACCGTCGGTGATTTATCCTCTTATACAAGTCTTCGAAATTTTAATCTCGCCTTTAAATCACTGGTTAGGAATGTTTTGTAAGATAGAACTTCAAAAGATGTACTAATCTCTCCGGCTATTAAACAAAGAAAAATTGATTAATACTATCGACAAAACGCAGAGTGGGAAGAAGTGTAGAATGAGCCGTGACAAGCCTGCGCTGTTCTGTTCTCCGGCTATCCAGATAAAATTAGAAGAAAAAATAGCTGTGCAAGTATACAATCCAAAAAACAAAAAAATGCTCCAAAGCAATATATTAGTTTCAAAAGACTTCTTTATTTTAACAGATAACAATAAACTAAAAATTAAGGCGCCCCATAAAAGATTCCAATTGCCAGTGAAAAGCAAATTGTCCCGGTAACTAACGAGCACCTCAGGTATCAGCAGGATTTTACTGAACATAAATTGAAAATTTGTTTTATCGCCAATACCTTCTCCGTCTTTGATCGAGTGATAATATATTTTGTAAGCGTAAAACGTGCCCGAAATAATAAACGTGGGAATCACAAAAATAGAGAAATGCTTTAATCTACTAGTGCTAGACATTCGGGACATAAGGATAAAAAACACCGTCAGGAAAATCAGTATGAACGCGGTTCCTTCGAGTTTTGTGAAGGATGCAAAGGCCATAAACAAAGAAGCCAAAAATAAAAAAGAAGTATGTCGGGTATGATGCCAAAATAGTAGTAAAAGGATGGTCGAACAAGCATAATACATAAGAAAAAAATCCCGGTAGGAAAGCGTTGCATGATAAAGAAAGAAATTACTTGAAAGAAGTAAAGCTACGCCGCCTAAGGCCCATTTTCCGTCAGTAAAAAATTTTAAAAAATAATAATGGATACATAAATAGGATAAAAATGCCAAGGGAAAAATGATTTGAATTAATGTATCGTCCCAAAAACCAAGGTTAAAGGCGATCCAAGACTCAGCCAGCGAAACTAAAAGTGGATAAGATCTGTGCGGAAGAAGATTCAGATCAGGGATGGATTGTTCATAAAAAAATATTTTAGCTTTAAAGGCTATAGTTGCAAGAGCATCCCACGTCGAAACCGGAATAGACCATGTTCTTAAGAAAACAAAGAAAATATTAAATAGTATATATATGACTAGGGCTGTAAGAATCATTTTGGTAAGAATATTAAGATTTTGTGCCGATGTCTCAACCTTAAAAAATATATTCTTTTCTTTTTTTATTTTTTTATCCATCGACAAAATAATAAGAAATAAAAAGAATGATAAAAAAAGTAAAGGTAAACTTATACTCGCGCGGCTAAATGGAATGTGCAAAATGTCGAGACACAACATTGAAAAAGTTAATAACCCAAAGCCCAATCCAAAGCTTACGGCTAATTTAAATGCAATCGGCAGCGGATGCCGGTAGACGGCGCTGAAAGTGAGATAACCCAAAAGCAAAGGGATCAAAAGGCTGGCCAAAATATTACAAATGGTGATCATCAGGTGTGTTCTCCATATCCTTAATAGCTAAGATGAGATCTAAATTGTCCGAAGCTGAAATGATTTTAAGATCGTTCGATGGATCTTGAATGGAAGAGCTTTTTTTATAGTATAGGAAAACATCATTCGGTGTCCCATTATTAAAACGCACCGATACCGACGGATAAAGAAAGTAGCTTAGGATTCGCTGTTTAGTTATATTTGCTTCATTCGACATATCCTCGTCGGTGATCATTGTCCCTTGATGCCGCCCGGATATTTTGTTCCGCGCATCTCGCGGGAACGTATATAGTTTGTCAAACAAAAGCAATGTTTTTTGGTCAGTAGAGGCGGTAGAAAAATTTTTCAGATAGTGATACGAGTATTTCATTTTCATCATACAGTCGAAAATACCAAGAGTTAGAATTCCGAAGAGATAAGTCAGAATAACAACTTTTGGTAATGACCGTATCAAAGTTTCAGGATGTCTTACTTTGTGATATAAGAAAAGAATAAACATCGTTAGGATGAGCGAAGAATGAAAAATGGAGAGTGAATTGATTAATCCCCATTCTTTTACATAAAAAATATTATAATTTGGCATATATAGTTTTTCCGGGAATTGGATGATGAATTTCCAAATCGGAGTATCTAAAGCTTGTGACACGGTTATGAGTGTGCCGAAGAAAACAGCCACGAAAATAGTCAGGGTGAGGAAAACATCTTTTCGAGTGATTTTGATCATTCGATGGAGACGATCGCGGTGAATATTGATTTTTTAACAGATGACTTCATTTAATAATTTCAAGGCCTGATGAACGGCTTGCCGTTTATTTGACTCTCGGTCAGTTTTAAACTGAAATTGAACACAAAATGTTTCATGCAAAGAAGAAATGGCTATGAAAATTAGGCCAACCGGTTTTGACTTTGTTCCGCCGCTTGGGCCGGCAATGCCTGTAATGCTCACGCCATAATCCGCATGGAAAAGTTTTCTTACATTTTTTGCCATCAGGATCGCGACATCACTCGAAACAGCCCCTTTTTCCCGGATAAGGGTACTTGGTATTTTTAGCAGCTTAGTTTTAGACTCATTACTGTAAACAATAACACCGCCTAAAAAGAACTGAGAGCTGCCGGGTATGTTGGTCAAACGGTGGGAAAGTAAACCGCCGCTGCAAGATTCAGCTAGAACGAGAGTCTTTTTTCTATGTACAAGCTTTTCAGCCACTTTCATTTCTGTTGACATTGGGAGCATTATAGGGCAGGACAATTTGCTTGACAAGCCCAAACTTTTCCAATATATTACAAAAACAAAAATGGCTATATATTATTTATAGTAATATAATACTAATCCCAATGGTTAATTGGGATTTTTTTATAGGAAGGTTAACCACTTAAAGGGGTGAAGGCATGTTTAATACAATTGGTGAAGTACTTGAAGATCTAAAAGACGGAAAAATGATCATTGTTATGGATGATGAAGGCCGCGAAAATGAAGGTGATTTGTTATGCGCCGCTCAACATATCACCCCAGAAATCATTAATTTTATGGCTAAAGAAGCGCGCGGTTTAGTTTGCGTTCCCATGGAAGCCAATCGTTTAGATGAATTAGATCTTCACCCAATGAAAATTGACCATAGCCGTAAACATCAGAAATGTGACACCGGATGGGCGATTTCCGTCGATGCCGCGAAAGGAATTACAACCGGAATTTCAGCCGCTGATCGGGCTTATACAGTTAACTTGTTGATTGATCCCAAAACCAAACCTACCGATATTATTACCCCAGGACATTTATTTCCACTTCGCGCTTTGAGAGGTGGAGTTCTCGTCCGAGCAGGACATACAGAGGCATCAGTTGATTTAACAAGACTAGCGGGTTTATACCCAGCCGGAGTTATTTGCGAAATTATGAATGAAGATGGAACCATGGCCCGCACCAATGATCTTATTGAATTTTCAAAAAGACATGCCCTTAAGATTTGTACCATCGACAGTTTGATTGAACATATGACCAAATATCAGAAATTAGTCGAACGTGGAGATGAGAATAATCTTTCGACGGAATATGGTGAGTTTAGAGTCATTAAATATCACTCAAAAGTCGACGACCTCGAACATATTGTTTTAATTTATGGCAACATTAATAAGAATGAGCCAACCCTCGTGCGTGTTCATGCCGAAAATATTTTAAATGATGTATTTCAGGCTAAAGGTTTAAAGAGTTCAGGTGCTTTAACCGCCGCCTTTAAGAAAATTACTCAGCATGGTTCTGGTGTGATCGTCTACATGCGTCAATCATTACCTAGATTGAATTTTGATAAGTTAAATGGCAATGGCGCAAAGAAGTCTAAGGATTCCCATGAAGACTTTTCATTTTTGCCAGACTTACGACATTACGGTTTAGGCGCGCAGATATTGGTTGATTTAGGGATAAAAAATATACGGCTTCTGACGAATAATCCGCGCAAGATCGTCGGTTTGGATGGATTCGGATTATCGGTTAAAGAGCGCGTTTCCTTGCCTGTTGATTTAGCGCAGAAGATATGAAGAAAAAAGTCCTAAAAAATTCCGGCAAAGGAATTAAGATCGCTGTTGTTGTGTCACGTTTTAATGAAGAAATTACGCAGCGGTTATTAAAATGCTGTTTGGATCAGCTCTCTAAGTTGGGAGTTAATGCTCGGGAAGTTCAGGTCGCCTGGGTCCCGGGGGCTTTTGAAATTCCCCTTGTCGCGCTTAAATATGCAAATAAGAAAGACATCGACGCTGTTATTTGTTTAGGAGCGGTTATTGAGGGGCAAACAGACCATTACCGTTTGGTCATTGATAATGCTACGAGTGGGATCATGCAGGTAGCTTTACAATCAGGAAAACCGGTTATATTTGAAATTCTAGCGGCCAAATCATCTAAGTTAGTTGAAAAGCGCTCTCAAATGAGCGGCCGCAATAAAGGAAGAGACGCCGCGGAAACCGCGGTAGAGATGGTTAATTTAATATCGACGCTATAATTGTTCGTTGAGATAAATAGGATGTTAAGATGCGAAAAAGAAGTAAAGGCCGCGAAGAAGCTTTAAAAATATTATATCAAGCCGAGATCACCAGGCGTACCATCACCTCTGCGAATGATTATTACTGGGCTGACAAAGAAAGATTTGACCAAACGGTTCATAATTTTTCTGACCGAATAGTTTTAGGCGTAGAAACTCATATAGCCGTTATTGATGAAAAGATTTCTCAGTACGCGACGAACTGGCAATTAAAACGTATGGCGATTATTGACCGCAATATAATGCGTATGGGCGTTTTTGAATTATTATATACCCAAGATATCCCACCTAAAGTTTCCATCAATGAAGCGGTAGAATTAGCCAAAAAATATGGAGATGTTGAATCCAGTAAGTTTGTTAATGGAATTCTAGATAAAATTCATAAAACCGAAACGACCGAAAAAAAATCCTGATATGGCTAAAATAGCCGATCTGCATATTCACACCCATTTCTCTGACAGCACGTCTTCTCCCGAGGAAGTCGTTGACCAAGCCTTCCGCTTAGGTATTCACTGTATATCCATAACTGACCATGACATTCTCGAAGGAATAGCGCCGACGATACGTGCCGCTGCCGCTTACGATATTGAAGTCATTCCTGGTATTGAACTTTCCACACAAGCCAATAATAAAGATGTTCACATTTTAGGTTATCTGATTGATTATGAAAATCCGGGCCTCATTGAAGAATTAAAATTAATGCAACATTCCCGCCTCGCGCGGATGAAGTTAATGATTAGTAAATTAAGTGAGCTTGGCGTCGGTGAAATCAGTTTTGAAGAAGTCTGTGCCTTGACGGAAAGTGACGCCGTCGGGCGTCCTCATTTGGCCACGATCATGGTCAAACAGGGAATTGTTCCTAATATGAGAGCCGCCTTTGACAAATATTTGGCGGATGATAAACCGGCCTTTGTTCCAAAATTAAAACTCAGCGCGAGTGAAGGTATCCGTCTTATTTTAAAATATGGAGGCGTTCCAGTTTTAGCTCATCCCATGTTTACGATGGTGGATGAATTGATTCCTGGTCTTGTCGACGACGGTTTAAAAGGAATTGAAGTTTATTATCCGAATTGTATGTCGGCAACCACCGAGTTTTACCTTAATTTATCCAAGAAATATAATCTCATAGCCACGGGTGGTTCTGATGCCCACGGTTCGGCAAAAAGAAATACGTATTTGGGGAAGCTTACCATACCGTATGAATTGGTCGAACAATTAAAGGCTGCTCATCGTGGGTAAGGGTGGTTCCGGACGTTTATATGTCGTTGCGAAATGCGCGCAGACTATAGATGGAAAAATAGCGACGAGCAATGGTCAATCGAAATGGATTACCTCCGAAGAAACGAGAAAATTTTCAAGATCACAACGTGACAAGTTCGACGCTATTTTGGTTGGAATTGAAACAGTTATTCACGATAATCCGCGATTGACCGGCGTAAAAAATACAAAGCTAAAGAAAATTGTGGTTGATTCATCATTGCGGGTATCGACGAAGGCCAAATTATTTAAGACCGGAAACGCATGGATCGTCGGGACGACAAAAAAAGCGTCGTTGAGAAAGAAAAATGAGCTTAGACGTTTAAATATTGACGTTATTGAATGCCCGTCGGTGAGTGGTAAAGTAAGTTTAAAATATTTGTTTAAGGAATTATTTAAACGAGGTATTCGTAAACTTCTGATTGAAGGCGGAGCGACCATTATCGGTGCGGCGCTCAAAGATAATCTCATCGATCAATTGCATGTTTACATCGCGCCAAAGATCATGGGGGACTCACAAGCTAAAAGTTCGGTTCAAGGATTTAGTATAAAAGATATAAACAAAATATGTGTATTGAATATAAAAACGTTTAAGAAATTGAATACGGATATAATGGTGGTGGCGGATGTTTACCGGAATCGTTGAAGAGATGGGTGCGGTTAAAGAATTGCACCTCAAAAAGAATTTGGCTATTTTGACAATTCAGGCAAAGAAAATTCAAAAGGGAATTAAGTTGGGTGATAGTATCTCTGTCAATGGAGCTTGTTTAACGGTGTCCGTCATTAAAGGAATGGCATTGTCATTTGATATGATGGCCGAAACGTTAACCAAAACGAATTTAGGAAAACTTAAGAACGGTGATAAAGTTAATTTGGAAAGAGCGCTTCGGGCGGATGGCCGATTGGACGGTCACATTGTAACTGGGCATATTGACCAAATCGCGACCGTGACGAAATTGGTCAAGCAAGAAAATTATCTTGAATTGCGGTTCTCCGTCGATAAAAATATGGCGAGATACATTGTCCCTAAAGGATCGATTTGTGTGAACGGAGTGAGTTTGACGGTTGGTGAGGTTGCAAAGAATTATTTTTCGGTTTATTTGATTCCATTGACGCAGAAAGAAACAAATTTAGGTTTCTTACAAAAAGGGCAAACCGTTAATATTGAGATAGATATTTTAGCAAAGTATATCGAAAAACAAATGGCGAACAGATCATGATGAATAAACGCGTAGTTATCACCGGCGTGGGTGTTTTGGCCTGTAATGGAAAGGGAAAAGAAGAATTTTGGAACGCCCTTCGAAATGGTCAGCATGGTTTTAAACCGATCACACTTTTTGAAATTGATGAACGCTTCCGGGTCAATATCGCCGGAGAGGTCAGTGATTTTGATCCAACGATTTATATGGGGCAAAAAGGATTGCGTTCTTTGGATCGTGCTACCAAATTGATATGTTCATCCGCTCGGCTATGTATTGATGATAGCGGATTTAAAATAACCGAAGAAAATACTGACAATGTCGGTGTTTCCGTCGGGACAACATTCGGCAGCCTTAAAAGTATCAGTGATTTTGACAAGGTCACTTTGACGGAAGGCCCGCGGTATACAAATCCTGCGCATTTCCCAAACACCGTTATTAACTCACCGGCCAGTCAGATTTCAATTTGGAATAATATCCAAGGATTTAACACGACGATCTCGACGGGATTTACGTCCAGCATTGATGCCTTCAGTTACGCGAGTGATTTTATTAAATCGGGCCGGATTAAAATGGTTTACACCGGCAGCGTCGAGGAGTTATGCGAACCAACATTTTTAGGTTTTCATACATTAAAATATTTGTCTGGTTCCATTGAAAATGATAAGTATATAAGCTGCCCATTTGATCGACGGAGAAATGGTATTACTTTTGGTGAAGGCGCTTGTTTGTTGGCCTTCGAAGATCTCGATCATGCTGTAGAAAGGAAGGCAAGGATTGACGCTGAGGTATTGGGCTTTGGTTATTATTTTGATCCTTACCGGCTCAATAAATTTAATCCCAAGGGCATAGGCATGATTGAAGCCATGAAAGACGCGCTGAACGATGCTCAATTAGGAATCGATGATATTGATTACATTTGTGCTAACGCGAATTCTACACCCGCGGCAGACCGAATTGAGACAAAAGCAATTAAAGAAGTTTTCGGTAAAAGGAGTAGAAAAATTCCTATCAGTTCCATAAAATCTATGGTTGGAGAATCTTATAGCGCGGGTGGTGCTTTTGCGGCCGCGGCGAGTGTTGGCACTTTGGTCGAAGGATTTATTCCTCCGACGATAAATTATAAGGAAGCTGATCCCGAATGTGATTTAGATTATGTTCCCAACCAATCTCGAAAAGCTAAAGTGAAAAACATTTTAATCAATTCATTCGGGCCCAGCGGAAATCACGCGTGCATGGTGTTAGGAAAATATGACTCATAATTTAAAAGGAAAAGTAGCGATTGTGACTGGCGCCAGTCGAGGTATTGGCCGGGGCATTGCTCTGAAGTTAGCTGATTTAGGTTGTCATGTGGCTTTTAATTATTTAACCAGTGAAGCCGAGGCGAAAACCCTTTATGATGAGGTAATGGCAAAAGGGGTGCGTTGTCATAAAAAGTCGGTTGATATAACGGATTATCAAGCGGTCAAGAGTTGGATTGATGAGATCAAACAGGAGTTCGGCGAAATTCATATTTTGGTCAATAATGCGGGCGTTATTGCCGACAAACCTTTGATGATGATGAGTGCTGATCAGTGGAATAAGGTGATTGATACAAATCTTAATGGCATGTTTAATGTTTGCCGACATTGCATTATTTCGTTCATGAAACAAAAGCAGGGCAATATTATTAATATCTCGTCGGTGAGCGGTGTGATCGGATTGCCCGGACAGACCAATTATTCCGCGAGTAAAGGCGGGATTAACGCATTTACCAAGGCATTGGCCAAGGAAGTGGCTGGCTTTAATGTGCGTGTCAATGCGATTGCGCCCGGTTTCATTCAGACCGATATCTTGTCAAAATTCACCGAAGAACAAATGAATAAAATTACACAAGAAATCCCCGTTGGTCGGGTTGGGTCTATTGATGATGTTTCCAATTGTGTTGAATTTCTTTTAAGCGAAGCCGCCGGATATATCACCGGACAAATCATTGTCGTCGATGGTGGTTTGGCTATGCGGTCATAAAATTTATAGAAAGGAACTTTTATGCAATTAGATGTACGCGAAATACAAAAAATTATTCCACATCGATTTCCCTTTTTATTGATTGATAAAGTTACTGAATTGGTCCCGAATGAAAAATTAGTGGCCATTAAGAATGTGTCGATCAATGAAAATTATTTTGTCGGCCACTTTCCTGAAGAAAAAGTCATGCCTGGTGTTTTAATTATTGAAGCGATGGCGCAAGCCGGATGCATTTACTTTTATTACAGCAAAAATATGCAGGGTAAAAATTTAACGTATTATCTCGCCAAAGTCACCTCCAAATTTATTGCCCCCGTCCGTCCCGGTGATCAACTGAGAATCGAAGTCACCAGTATCAAACTCCTTCCTAAAGCGGGTTTCTTGAAAACAAATGCCTTTGTCGGCGATAAGTTGGTTTCTGAAGCCGAAATTGGCTTTGGTATTAAAGAAAACTAAAACTTAATTTTGTAAACGTATATACCACATTGGTTTATGAAATAATGTGATATTGCCTAACGTTTGACTCAGAAATCAATTAATGATAAACTACTACTTCGCTTATTGTTAACTACGCTATTAAATACGATGATTAAACAAGCCCATTTATATTTTTCTGGAAGAGTTCAAGGAGTCGGCTTCCGTTATACAACTGTTGAAATTGCAACCCGTTTGGGGTTAAAAGGTTGGGTTCGAAATTTGTGTGATGGCCGCGTTGAAGCTTTGGTCGAAGGTAAGGAAGAGCAAATTGAAATTTTGCTTAATAATTTAAAACAAGTATTCAGTATTTCAGATATTAATAAAGTTCTAAACGAAGCCACAGATCGTTATAATTCTTTTCAAATTGAGCATTAGATTTATGAATCAAGATCAAGCCAAAAAAGACATTAAACGTTTATCCAATGAGATTGAAAAGCACAATCAACAGTATTATGAGCTTGATGATCCAACCATTTCAGATAAAGAGTATGATGATCTTTTAAAACAGCTCATCGATCTGGAAAAGCAATTTCCTCATTTACGATCACCGAATTCTCCGACACAAAGAGTGGGGACAATAGTCTCGTCGAATCTCAAAGCAATTCCGCACGTCGTCAAAATGTACTCCCTGGATAATACTTATTCTATTGAAGAAATACATGAATGGAATAAAAGAGTTTTGAAGGGATTAAAAACTGTTCCGGAATACACCGTTGAGTTAAAGATTGACGGCGTTAGCGCGGCCCTCACCTATGAAAATGGCGTTATGATGATTGGGGCAACCCGAGGAGATGGTATTTCGGGAGAAGATATAACAGCCAATTTAAAAACCATCAAAACCATTCCATTGAAATTGACAAAAAAATCCCATCCGCTGCCTCGAAAATTAGATGTTCGAGGGGAAATATATATGGAAAAGAAAGATTTTGCCCGTTTGAATGAGGAACGCCTTAAAGACGGACAATCTGTTTTTGCCAATGCGCGTAATGCGACGAGCGGATCGGTTAAGTTACTAGATACAGGTATCACCGCCCAAAGACGATTAAAATGCTGTATTCATTCTTTCGGTGCCGTCGATCCCGAGGAGAGTTTTGATACTCAATCCGACTTCTTGGAAGCGATTCAATCTTGGGGTTTTTCTGTTAATGATCACACTAAAGTTTGCCGGTCCATCGATGAGGTTATTGATTATTGTCTTAAGTACCAAGGTAAAAGAGACGAACTTCCTTTTGAAGTAGATGGCGTCGTTATTAAGGTAAATTCTATTGCTCAACAAATCCAGTTGGGGCATACCTTAAAAAGTCCGCGCTGGGCGGTGGCCTATAAATTCCCAGCTCATCAAGTCACAACAACGATCAGGCAAATCACCGTGCAGGTTGGCCGAACCGGGGTCCTTACGCCGGTAGCCGAATTAGAACCTGTTCCTTGTGCGGGGGTTACCATTTCCAGAGCAACATTGCATAATTTTGAAGAAGTTGAACGTTTAATGGTCAATGAGGGTGATAAGGTTCTTGTCGAGCGCGCCGGAGATGTTATTCCTAAGATTATAAAAGTCATTTCTAAAAAATCACAAAAATCGACAAGTTTTAAAGTTCCGGAAAAATGTCCCGAATGTGATTCACCTATTTTTAAAGACATAGAAGAGGTGGCTTACCGCTGTATAAACCCTTCATGTCCGAAGATTATCGAGAAAAGTTTAGTTCATTTTGCGTCGCGCGATTCCATGGATATTGAGGGATTGGGAGAGTCAACGGTTGTTCAGTTATTAAAGGAAGGATTAGTTAAAGATTTGGCGGATATATATTTTTTAAAAAAGGAGGACCTGCTTTCCTTAGACTTATTCGCCGAAAAAAAAGCTGAAAATTTAATCAGTGCGATTGAACAAAGTAAACAAAAGTCATTATCCAAATTTTTATTCGGCTTGGGAATTCCCCACGTCGGACAAAAGGCGGCTATGTTGTTTGCCAAACATTTTCTGAATATCGATCAATTAATAAACGCCAAATCCGCGGATTTATCCAAGATTTCTGATATTGGTCCGACGATCGCCCAGGCAGCCTCAACTTATTTAAGTTCACCTAAGACACTTTCTTTAATTAAAAAATTTAAAAAGGCCGGTTTAAGTTTAATAGAGCCACATACTGAAGTTGAAGATTCAAGTTTAAAAAATATGAAATTTGTTTTTACGGGCGAATTGGAGACATTACCAAGGTCCACGGCTGAAGAAAAAGTGATTCAGTTAGGCGGTGTTGTGGTGTCTTCGGTCAGCAAAAAAACGGATTTTGTCGTCGTTGGATCTTCACCGGGATCGAAATTTAAAAAGGCCCAGGAATTGGGTGTACGTGTACTAACAGAAAAAGAATTTCAGGAGATGATCAATGCGTAAAAAAGTTTTCGTCATTTGTTTTATTCTAGGAATATCTATAGCGGCCAGCGGTTGTCAGCCTTTGAGGCAGAAATTTATCAGAAAAAAGACTAAAGAAAGAGAAAGTAAGTTTATTCCCATCTTAGAACCGGTGGATTATGTAGCGGCTAGCATCTCTGCTCCGCAACAATATAAACAGCATTATTTGATTTACGCCGTTTGGCAAAAAGAACTTTTGTCCGGCTTAGAGCATGACGATAATGACAAACGGTTAAAATATTCATTAGAACAACTTATTAGTCATTTGGAAGAAATGGTGAAATTCGTACCGGAAGTTAATAAAAAAACTTTGAATGACGTTTTAGTGCAGTATAAATCCTCTCAAAATTATTTTGAAAAACCAGAAGCATTTAGAAATTATGATTCTTATATCAGTCAGTTACACAAATTTGAACGAATAGTCAGAAAACAATTAAAACCAGAAATTATTTTTCCAGCCGAGTAAGGTGAAATGATCGTAGATAATATTGATGAGTTTATTAATTATCTTGCCGTCGAGCGAGGGCTGGCGAAGAATACTTTATTGGCGTATAGTCGAGATTTGTCAAAATACGCGCAATTTTTAAAAAAGAAAGGTATTTCTGAGGCAATGTCGGTTTCAAGAAAACACATTACCGACTTTATGTATGATCAAAAGACCAAAAAAATGTCGACAAACTCGATATGCCGAGGATTGGCCGCGATCAAAACATTTCATCGCTTTTTGGTTCGCGAACGAATCGCTAAAGAGGATCCGACCAATTTAATTGAGACTCCTAAATTGTGGAAACGAATTCCGGATGTGCTGACATCAGGTGAAATTGAATCTTTAATAAATGTTTCTAAAGGAAGAGGTTGGCAAGCCATCCGGGATAATGCCATTATAGAGTTATTTTACGCGAGCGGTATGCGGGTGTCTGAATTATCAGATTTAAAATTAGAAAATATTGATCTAAATGTCGGTTATGTTCGCTGCATAGGAAAAGGCAGTAAAGAACGTATAATCCCCATCGGTCGACGGGCAAAGGAAACGACTGGTCATTATTGCGAGAAGGTTCGCGTAAAATTGGCCAAAAATGCCGAGCCGGCGCAATTATTCTTAAGTCGATTAGGTAAAAGAATCAGCCGCCAAAGTGTCTGGAAGATAATTAAACTGCACGCCAAGAAAGCGAATATAAAAAAAACAATTAAGCCGCATACATTAAGACATTCTTTTGCGACCCATTTATTAGAAAACGGCGCAGATTTAAGGTCAGTGCAGGAAATGTTGGGTCATGCGGATATATCGACCACTCAAATTTATACACATGTTGATAAAGAAAGATTGAAATCTGTTCATCGGGAATTTCATCCGCGAGGATAATTATGTTCGTAACTATTCCAAAATTCGACCGTCCGACGGTAGCTCTTATTAAGAAGATCCTAAACGAGGCAAAAAGAAAAAAAATTTCCGTCTATTTAGTTGGAGGAGTTGTCCGCGATATAATTTTAAAAAATAAAATTTCTGACATAGATTTTGTTTTAGAGGCCGACGCAATTATCTTTGCCACGACTCTTTTTAAGCATTCAAACGTCAAGTTAGTCGTGTATCCGGAATTTAAAACAGCGACGGCAGTTTTAAAATCCGGACAGCGTATCGATCTATCCACCGCCCGTAAAGAGTTTTATGTTAAAAATGGGGCGCTACCTATTGTTAGTCAAGGGTGCATAAAAGAGGATCTTTTCCGCCGAGATTTTACGATTAATGCGATGGCTTTAAAATGCATGAATTCAGATAAGGCAGAACTCATTGATTTGTTTCAAGGTTATGAAGATATCCAGAAAGAAAACATTAGAATTTTGCATGAGAAAAGTTTTTTAGATGATCCAACTCGTATTTTTAGGGCTATTCGATATGAACAGCGTCTAGGGTTTAATCTTGAACGAAAGACTTTAAACCTTTTAAAGTCAGCTGTTAAGCGCAATGTTTTAAACGAAATTTCAAAAGAGCGGTATTTTAATGAATTGAAAAAGATATTATGTGAAGTTAACGTCGAGGATATGATCACGCGATTAGATCATTTTGGTATTTTTCTCTATTTAGATAAAGAAGTTAAGGTTAACTACAAGATGCTTCATGCTCTTCAAAAGAATCAGGGCGAATTTAAAGACCTGAAGACACCAATTTGGTTTATTTATTTCATGAGTATGTTGGAAGGTTCTGGAGTAAAGATTATTGATAGAATTATTGAACGATTTAGTTTCGACAAACAGCAAAAAAAGAGTTTGTTGCAGCTTAGTAAAGTTCCGATTATATTGAAAGAGTTGCAGCAGGGATCGAAGAAGTTTTCAGACATATTCTATTTGTTAAACGATGTTACGGAGGAGATCATTGATTATCTGTGGCTGCGATCCTCAAATAAAGAAGTTCGTAAAAAGTTAAAACAATTTTTATCCGATCGTCAAGTTCGGTTGACTATAGGTGGGGAAGATTTGAAAAAGTTAGGAGTTAAATCAGGCCGGCGAATGGGCGATTTAATGAAGTTAATTTTATTAGAAAAAGTGAATCGCGGTATCAAAACACGTAAAGAAGAATTAGAATTAGCTAAGGCGTTAATAGAAAGCAATTAAGGAGTACAACATGGGACGGATGGATAAAGTTAACAATCAGATGAGACGGGAGATCAGTATCATCATACATCAAAAAATGGATGATCCCCGGATGTCGTATATAACCATTACTCACGTCGACGTCAGCCCTGATTTAAAGAATGCAAAAGTTTATTTTAGCGTATTAGGGGATGAGAATAATTTAATAGAGGCCGTTACGGTACTGAATAATGCTCGTGGATTAATTCGTCATATGGTTAGTCAGCAAATACAGATTCGGCATACTCCTGAAATTTATTTTATCCAGGACGATTCCATGTCCATGGAAGCCAAGATTGAAGAAACGATAAGGGAAGCGAATGATAAACATGAAAAAAATTAATGAAATAATTAAAAAAAATTCAACGTTTTTGATTAGTACGCATGTTAATCCCGACCCCGACGCCTTATGTTCGGAGTTGGCTTTGGCGGAATATCTGCGTTCTCTGGGAAAAAAAGTTTATGTGATTAATGAAAGTCCCGTCCCAAAACGGTTTGAATTTTTTCCTGGCGCCCGATCCATCAAAGATTTAAGTATGATAAAAATGATTACTTACGACGTGGCTTTTATCTTGGACTGCGGCGACCTTGATCGAGTCGGAAAAGTAGGAGCGTTAATTGATCCTAATAAGATGATAGTTAATGTTGATCACCATATTACGAACACGCAATTCGGGAGTATTAATCTAGTTAAGACTGATTCATCATCAACGGCTGAACTGTTGTTCAATTTTTTAAAGTTTGCGAAATCTAAATTTACTAAAACTTTGGCTACCAATTTATATTGCGGAATCATGACGGACACTGGTTCATTCCGTTATGAGAATACCTCGACCCACACTCATAGCGTTGTCGCTGAATTGTTAAAATATAAGATAAACATCAGTGAGCTTTACCATAGAATTTATGAAACCATTCCTCAAAAAGACTTAAAGATTTTTACACAGATTCTCAATCGTTTTGAAACGCACAAAGATGGCGTGATTATTTGTGTTGAATTAAAGAAGAAATTGTTGGAGAAAATCAAAGGGGACTTTGACTTGCGGGATGCTGTGTTTAAATTTTTGAGATCTATCTCCCATGTAGAAGTCATATTTATTCTTACAGAAGTGAAGAAAAACATGACCAGGATTAATTTTCGTTCCTCAACCTATGTCGACGTGGCTAAAATCGCCTCGATTTTTGATGGTGGCGGGCATAAAAGAGCCAGCGGATGCGTTATTCACCATAAAATGTCTGAAGCAAAATCCATCGTTTTAAAAGAATTGAATAAAGCATTATGACCGAGGGAATCCTTATCATTAATAAGTCTCAAGGGATTACCTCCCATGACGTCGTCTACAGAATCCGGCGGAAATTAAAGATTAAGAAGGTTGGTCATGCGGGCACACTTGATCCTTTGGCGACGGGAGTTTTGGTTGTTCTGCTCGGAAAAGCAACGAAATTATCCAATCAGTTTGTTTCGTTCGATAAAAGTTATCGGGCAACACTACTGTTGGGGACGGTCACTGATTCCGCTGATATAGACGGAAAAGTGACAGCCCAAAATCCTTATGAATATCTGACTCAAGAAAAAATTAAGGAAACGATTATAAAATTTCAAGGTGAATTTGATCAAATACCGCCGATGGTGTCGGCTGTAAAGCACAATGGGAAAAAGTTATATCAACTCGCTCGTAAAGGAATTGTCGTCGAGCGAAGTGCGCGCAGAGTCAGGATTGACCGCATTGTTGTTGAAAATATTGAATTACCCTATGTAAAAATATATGTCGAATGTTCTAAGGGGATGTATGTTCGGCAGCTGGCCGCAGACATCGGTGAAGTCTTAGGTTGCGGGGCTTGTATTTCACAGCTTCAACGCACGACCGTCGGAAAATTTAAACTGGAAGAATCAGTTTTATTAGAGAATTTAGATGAAAGTTATATACGGCATTGGGAAGGCTGAGAAAAAATATAGAAAGGCAGTTTTAGCTATCGGCGTTTTTGATGGTGTCCATGTCGGCCATCAAAAGTTGATTAAAAAAGCTGTCGAGAGGGCAAAAGTAAAAAGAGGCCAGACTATTGTTATGACCTTTGCTCCGCACCCCGTGAAAGTTCTTAGGCCGGAGATTTATTTGCCATACATCACATCTATCCCGCACCGCCTTCAATTGATTGAAAGTTTAGGTGTAGACGTATGTATTGTCGTACGTTTTACTAAAAGTTTTGCTCAACTCTCGCCGGAGAATTTTATTCAGCGGTATCTTGTTGACCATATCCGTCCGGAAGAAATTTTGGTTGGAGAAGAATTTCGTTTTGGCCGTAACCGTGAGGGAACCATTGAGACGTTTCAGCAGGCTGGCGCCAAATTAGGATTCACCGCCGATCCAATGAAATCAGTGAAAGGTTTAAACGGAAAAATAGGAAGCTCGGCGATTAGAAAACTGATCGCGGCGGGGAATATTTCCGAAGCCGCTCAATATCTAGGACGATTTGTTTCCTTGTTGGGCAAGGTGATCAAGGGCGATGGCCGTGGAAAGAAAATTGGATTTCCGACGGCAAATATTATGTTGGACGACGAAGTTTTGCCGCCATTAGGTGTATACGTTGTTTTAGTAAAGTTAGATCATCAAACATTTAAGGGCATGGCGAATGTCGGACACCGTCCATCTTTCAAAGACCAGGGTAGTCCGATTACACTGGAGGTTCATATATTTGATTTTGACAAAAATATTTACGGAAAAAATATTTTAATCGAATTTGTTGAAAAAATTCGTGAAGAAAAGAAATTTCCAAATGTAGATTCCCTCACTTCGCAATTGAGTAAAGACGCCGCTATATCAAAAAAAATTCTCGCCAAATATTAATCCCAACAATTTACTGATATTCTTTAATAAATGCTCCCTTTTTTAGCTCAGAAAAAACCCTAAATATAGTGTATAAAGCCTCCTCAGGTACAAACTATTGTATTTCCATAATTTATGAAAAATTTTGTCATATTTCCCATTGACATGGCCCATTTGTGTCGATAGAATGTTCAACATGTGGGGCAAAGTGGAGTGATGTGGGATAAAAAATAAATATGTTCTACGGAGAGTTTTCACACAACCTTGATCGTAAGGGACGGTTAATTTTACCGGCGAAGTTCAGAGATACATGCAAGGAATATTCGATTGACCGGTTCTTTCTCACGCGTGGTTTGGATAGGTGTGTTTTTATGTTCAATGAGCAGGAATGGCGCACACAAGAACAGAAGTTCAAAAACATGCCTTTTACGAAAAAGGAGACACGGAATTTTAATCGCATGTTTTTTGCTGGCGCCGTCGATGTTAATCCGGATAAACAAGGACGTTTCATTATTCCGAATTATTTAAAAGATTATGCGATGATTAAGCGCGAAACGGTTTTGATTGGCGTGTCGAACCGGATCGAGATTTGGGATAAGAAAAGCTGGGAAACATATTATTCCACTTCGAGCAGCTCGTTTGAAGAAATATCTGAAAATTTGTTGGATATATAACACTCAGAGAATAAATACATACGGACCAAACATAGTCAAGGGGGCATACAATGGAGCAATTCGACGCAACTAGTATCGTGTTTCAGCACCTCATTGATTTACCAAATTGTGATTGTATTTTTTGTTCGGCTGTGGAAAATGCTACAGGCAGAACAAGGCTGCTCCTCGTATTTAAAGAACGTAAAAGAATTTATATTCGTAACGGCCTAAAAGATACATGGGACGAATTAAAAGAAAGTAATCAGTACAAATTTATTATGGATGGTTTTAACCGGGCCATTCACGAGCAAAAAATCCCCTGTTTTTCAGCTTAGTGCGGAGACGGATTTAATGATTAAAGCGATAATGACAGACGAAAATCAAAATAATTATGATCAAGGGCCTAATGATCATCTTCCCGTCATGTTAGATGAGGTGCTGGAGTACATGGACCCGCAATCAAATGATATATTTGTCGACGGGACATTGGGAATGGGCGGGCATGCACAGAAATTTTTACAAAGTATCGGTTCAAAAGGATTATTGATCGGCATGGACCGAGACGAGAAATCGCTCAGTAAAGCGACGCAGACATTAAGTGCGTTTTCCCATCAGTGTCATTTTGTTCATAAAGATTTTCGTTATATTGATGAAGCGCTTAACGATTTAAATATACAAAAGGTCGACGGGATTTTCCTCGATTTAGGAATTTCTAGTTATCAGCTCAATAATCCTGAGCGGGGTTTTAGTTTTCGAAAAGCCGGTCCTTTGGATATGCGAATGGATCAGAATGGACCGATTTCAGCATATGATTTAATTAATTCATTATCAGAAAAAGAAATTTCTTCTATTCTTCGAGAATTTGGCGAAGAGAGATGGTCCAATCGAATTGCTCGTCTTATTGTCTCTGAGCGATCTAAGCAGCCAATTGAGTTAACTGAAGATTTATGCAGAATAGTTCAAAAAGCAATTCCAATGAAAGGAAAGCCGCAACGAATACATCCAGCGACGAGAACATTTCAGGCTATCCGTATTGCCGTCAATCGTGAACTTGAAACGCTCGAGATCGCGATCGATAAATGCATTTCGCTTTTAAACCCTGGAGGCCGATTAGGTATTATTTCTTTTCACTCGTTAGAAGATAGGATTGTTAAAAATAAATTTAAGATGTTTTCAAAAGCAAATTTGGCTCGGTGTTTAGTGAAGAGGCCTTTAAGGCCCACAGAAAAAGAAGTATCAATAAACCCGCGAGCGCGCAGCGCTAGATTTCGAATTATAGAGAGGAATGGATGAACTTAAAGGTATTTTTTAAAACAATTTCGGTAATTACCCTTTTATCATTGACCTATATTCATATGCAAATGCAGATTTTTGATTTGGCATATTTGGGAAAAGATAAACAGAAGATGATTTACCAACTGACCCAGCAGAAACAAAATTTAACCTATGAAATATTAAAGCTAAAATCGGCTAATAATTTAGGCGATGAAATGTTGGGTGAAAAATCTGAAATGCAGTTCATGGATGTTAATAATATCGTTCATATCTCATCAACGGAAAATTTAGACGAACAGCAAAATACAGAGGGTGATCAACTGTCGTCGGTTAAGAAAAATCCTCTAGCAAATATTGTTTCTTTCGCCTCACGGGCGGAAGCCAAAATCCAAGAATAAACCAATTCCAATCCAAAACGGTAATCCATAAACCGTGCAAAATAGAAAACATGAACTCAGATTCAGCCTCGTCGTATTATTTTTAATACTTTGTTTTTGTTTCTTTATTATCAATTTAGTTCTCATCCAGGTATTTAAATCCGACCATCTCGCTAAGCTCGCGAATAAGCAGCATAATCAATTAATTGAATTAGAGCCTGTTCGAGGAACGATCTATGACCGGAATCTTAGACCATTAGCCTTAAATGTATCTGTACATTCTTTGTACGCAAATCCTAAAGAAATGTCAAAAGAAGGTAAGAAGAAAGCTTTAGAGGTTTTACCGCATTTACTTGGAATGGATAAAGCAGAGATTGCGAGCAGATTAAATAAAGACAAATATTTTGTTTGGTTGAAAAGAAAGTTACCGATGGAACTGGCTGATGTTATCAAAACGCATCATATTAAAGGATTGTCTTTTATCGATGAAAGTAAACGTCATTATCCGAATGGCCAACTTGCGGCCCACGTTATAGGTTTTGCGGGAATTGATAATAATGGCTTGGAAGGAAGTGAGTTGGTCTTCGATCGTTATCTGAAAGGAAAGCCAGGTAAGGCGCTTTTTATCAGAGATGCGAAACAGCGTGGACTTATGCTGGAAAAAAATTTTATTGCTCCTCAGAACGGATTGGATGTGGTTTTGACAATCGACGAGACAATTCAGTACATTGCTGAGCGGGCTCTTGAAAAAGCAATGACGCAATATAAAGCAAAGTCAGCGACTATCATTGTAGCTAATCCAAAAACAGGTGAAATTTTGGCCTTAGCAAATCGCCCGACCTATAATCTCGAAATGACAGGGAAAAGTACCATAGAGAGCCGGACAAACCGTGCAGTAAGTTTTGTCCTGGAACCGGGTTCGGTTTTTAAAATTGTCGCCGCATCAGCTGCATTAGAAGAAGGAACATATACAGAATCGGATATTATTTTTTGTGAGAACGGAGAATATCGCGTCGGAAATCACACCTTACATGATCATCATCCGTTGGGTAAGCTCACATTTCAGCAGGTTATCGAGCAGTCAAGTAATATCGGAGTTACAAAAATAGCACAAAAAATGGGGGCCGATACATTTTATAATTACGCGCATCGATTCAGATTTGGAATGCTCACGAATATTGAATTAAGAGGTGAGGTCGACGGGTGGTTAAAGAAGCCGTCAGAATGGTCAAAGACAACCATAGGAGCCATACCCATCGGGCACGAAGTAACTGTCACGCCTCTTCAACTCATCGGAGCTATTTCAGCGGTGGCTAATGACGGCTATTACATGCGTCCCCATATTTTGAAATACATCAAAGACCAGCAGAATCAATACATTAAAACAGTGCAGCCGGAAATCGTTGATCGAGTTATCAGTGAATCCACGGCCCATCGTCTTCGCGAAATTCTTATCGGTGTTACTGAAAATGGAACGGCGAAAAAAGCAAAGATTGACGGGATAAGGGTTGCCGGAAAGACAGGTACGCCGCAAAAGATTGTCGACGGAAAATATTCGCATAATAAGTTTATTGCCACATTTTATGCATACGCGCCGGCTGATGATCCAAAATTATCGATTGTTGTTATCGTCGATGAGCCTCGTCCTAGCTACTATGGCGGTACCGTTTCAGCGCCAGTAGCCAAAGAAGTCCTCGAGAATTCTTTAAAATATTTACAGTCGGTTGAATATTCAAATTCCCTAGCCTATGATGACCCTAAAAAATCTACTCGCTGATATTTATCCTAATATTACGGATCAGAAATTACTGAATCGTCCTATTGAATCGATTTCGTGTGATTCCCGATCGGTTGAAAAAAATAGTTTATTTATTGCCTTGAAAGGACATAATTCCGACGGCAATCAATATATTTCCGCTGCGATTGAGAAAGGTGCCTCGGTTATTGTATCCGCTCAGTCTTTTATTAAAGAAAAATATCCCGACGTTTGTTTTCTTCAGGTTAAAGATCCCGCCGCGTTTCTTCGTTTGATCGCCGAACGGTTTTATCAAATACCGTCGGAGAAGATAAAAGTTATAGGCATTACCGGAACGAACGGGAAAACGACTATTACCTATTTGATTGAATCTATATTAAAGACTAGTAAAAAAACCTGTGGCGTCATTGGCACGGTTAATTATCGGATCGGAGATAAAGTTTTACCATCGGTAAATACCACGCCGGGGTTTCTTGAAAATCAGAAATTGCTGCGCTATTTAGCTGACGAGGGTATTGAATATTGTGTCATGGAAGTTTCTTCTCATGCATTGGACCAAAATCGTGTTGATTTGATTGATTTTAAGGCTGCGGTCTTTACAAACTTGACGAGTGATCATTTAGATTATCACCAAACCCGTCAGAAATATTTTGAAGCTAAAGCAAAATTATTCAATCTTGTCCGTCGAGATGGTTGTTCCGTAATTAATGTGGATGATGAATTCGGCCGAAAATTAGTATCTCTAAAAGCATCAGCCATTTGGTCGTATGGTATTCATCGCCCCGCTGACATTATGGCCCGGGATATCGATATGAATATAGAACAAACAAAATTTACATTGGATACACCCAAAGGCAGTGTTGTCATCCGATCAAGCCTTCTCGGAGAATATAATATTTATAATATTCTAGCTGCCGCCGCTGTATGCCTAAAAGAAGGTATTAGTTTAGAGAATATTCAGAAAGGGATTGAAAATTTACAGCATGTTCCTGGACGACTTGAAAAGGTAGCCTGTGCGCAGGATTATTCTGTCATCATTGACTATGCGCACACACAGGATGCTTTAGAAAATGTATTGAAGACGTTGCGAGCGGTTACGCGTGGAAAAATTCTATTGGTATTCGGATGCGGCGGAGACCGGGACAGAACCAAGCGTCCTGAGATGGGACGCGTTGCCAGTCACCTGGCTGATTATTGTGTCGTGACGAGTGACAATCCAAGAAATGAAGAGCCGCAAGCTATTATCGACGAGATTGTCAAAGGTATGGTAGGAAATAATTACTCAGTGGTTGTTGATCGTAGA
>JAGOSC010000015.1 GCA_018062515.1 Candidatus Omnitrophota bacterium | reverse complement strand
ACCCCGCCGAATCCACGCATAGCGCCGCTGATGGGCGTATTTGTGTAAACACGATAACCGGTGATTCTAAAATGTTGCAATTTGTAAACCATAAAAATACGCATAATCGCGGCGGCCAGTACCGTCGGGCCATAACTACAATACGCTCCGCCATCGGCGATGACTTCGCCCGTCATAGCGACAATGGTTCCATCTTTTTTAACACCGGATTTAATTCGGTAAATCATGCCGTGTTTTCTTCTCGACGCCAAAAACTCTTCTTCCCGACTATAACAAATTTTTACCGGTAATCCGCCGGCTTTTTTCGAAAGCATGCAAGCCGCAAAATCCATCGGCAGCATTTCTAACTTCCCACCGAAACCACCACCGACGGCGAGCTTAATCACGCGAACATCATTCAAATCCATTTTAAGCGTTTTCGCTAATGCTTCCCGGCATTTAAACGGCGCTTGGCTTGACGCCCACAAAGTAACTTTATTAGAAAATGTTTCCCATTGTCCGACGCAAACATGCGTTTCCATCGCCGCCATATGCGCGGCCGGCGCGTAAAATTTATCTTCGCGTACGTAATCAGCTTCTTTGAGAGCACGGTCAGGATTTCCAAAATTAACCGGCAAAATGACCGCAATATTATTTAATGATTCATGAATCAACGGAGCACCAGGCTTCATCGCTTCTTCGACATCGACGACGTGAGGTAAAATTTCATAATCCACTTTGATCAAATTCAAAGCCTGTTCAGCGATTTCTTCGTCGACGGCTGCAACAGCACCTATTTCATCGCCAATATATCGGACTTTTTCTGATTCGAGAGCCATTTGATCAATCGTGTGAGGAAAAAAATATTCATTGGATCCGAATTTAATATTATGAGTATCTTTAGCGGTAATAACAGCCCGTACACCAGGTAATTTTTCAGCTTCAGTGGTATCGATGTTTAATATTTTTGCGTGCGGATGCGGAGAACGGATCATTTTTCCAACAAGCATGTTCGGAAAACTGACATCAAAAGCGTATTTGGTTTGGCCCGTCACCATTCCCAAACCATCAATGCGTGGAACACTTTTCCCGACGGGATCAACGTATTCTTTTTTATAACTTCTTTGTTTAATCATAATTATTTCTTTTTGGCCATTTCATGACCAGCGGTTTCAATTGCTTCAATAATCTTCGGATAGCCGGCACAGCGGCATATATTCCCGTCTAATGCGTAATCAATTTCTTCACGGCTCGGCGACTTATTTTGATCCAGCAATGGTTTCGATGACATGATAAAACCCGGAATGCAAAAACCGCATTGAACCGCGCCTTTATCCATAAAAGCCTGTTGTAAAGGATGAAGCTGATCACCGTCGGCTAAACCTTCAATGGTAAGAATGTCATCGTCCTCTACGGCTTTGGCTAAAGTAATACAAGATAATATGGATTTCCCATTAACATTGACGGTGCACGTTCCACATTCAGATTCTTCACATCCGGTTTTTGTTCCGGTTAAACCCAAATGATCACGTAATACTTCCAGAAGAGTTTCATTTCCTTTTAAGTCGAGATGATACTCTTTTTTATTAATTTGTAATTTTGTTTTCATCTTAAGTATCACCAACTAATTCGGTTATAGCTTGTTTAAGGCTCACACGAAACATATGTTTTTTATAGTCGCTGCTTCGTTTATCATAAATAGTTTCCGTTATATGGTCAAGCGCTTCTTCGGCGAGTTTTTTGGAAATTGACTGCGTATTTAAAAATTCTTCTAAAGCCGAATCGCGCTGCGCGAATTCGACACAATTATTCAATGCCACCCTGGTATTTTTGAAAGATTTTCCATGTACATTCGTCCGAATGATTAATGACAGCAAAGGAATGTCTACAAACTGAGACTTTTTAACCCGTCTATAGGATACTTTCGCCGTCGAATCCAAAGGAAAAGAAATTTTTGTCAAAAGCTGTTCGGTTTTAGCGGCATTTTTGAAAAAATCCTCGGGGTCAATAATATGTTCTTGTAAAGATTCATCCACAAAATGAAGCTTGGCACCTAAACCAATGGCTACCGCCGGCATCTCTGTCCATGTATAACGGCAAGTTAAGTTGCCGCCGATCGTTGCCATATTCCGAATAGGTTGGGTAGAAATATTTTTACAGACAAGCTTTAATACCGGAAGATTTTTAACAACGTCATTATTGGCATAAATGTCGGAGATCGTCGTCATTGATTTTATGATTAATGAATTTCCTTCGATAGAAATACCTTTTAATTCATCAATTTTTTGTAGGCTGATAATATGCTGCGGTGTCTTAACCCCATTACGCTTAAGCAATTTCAGTTGATTAAGCAGAAACGTTCCGCCGGCCTGAAGCTTAGCGTTCTCCAATTTTCCATGAAGTCCGGTCCATTCGCGAATGGTTTTGGGGGTATGAAATGTAAACGTATTCAATAACATATATTTATTTTACTATTATACTGTAATGGTCTTCAAATCTTTGCTGAATGTGCAGTAGTATACCAGAAAATCCATTTTACGCAAGAATTTAGGACGTCAAAAATCCTTCGCCTTTTTACCCAGAAAATCATCCACCGCCATATCAACAACGGCATAATCCCATCCGTGCCCAGCGATCTCTTCTTTTATTTTTTCGGCTGATTTTTCCTGAAAACTGTTTTTGTGAGCATTCAGATATGTTAATAAAATATTCAGATTAAACAATTGATGCCTATTTAAATGCCAACGCATCGGCTTTTCCACTGATGTTTTATTGACGATAAAGGCAATAACGGCAAAAATAAACGGTAAAGCCAATATGAAAACAGAACTGATCACATAGTGTGCGGACACATCACCAAATAGATATCCGGCTGTATGCCAAAAGACATCAAATACATAATGCGCGACTAGCGTACAGATCAGCCCGTATCTTAAATAAATAAACGATAAGAAGAAGCCAAGAATCGAAACCTCAATCGCCCGAAACCATGTAGGATAAACCGGATATCCCGCGTGGCCGAATCCCCACAGTAAGGACACTACAATTACAGCAAAGACTGTATTTTTAAAAAGTTTTTTTCCAAAACTAATTCCAAACATTCTATATAGAATCTCTTCAGAAAAACTGGCTTGAACTCCAAGTGTAATTCCTGCTAAAAATGGGAAATAAGGGGTTGTAAAAGTCGATAGCGACGAATATTCGACCCAGACTCCGCAATATTTTTGTCCTAACTTTATAATGATCGTCTGTATTCCCAATAATATAACAAAGACAAAATACCCTAGAAATATCGATCTGGCCACGTCTCGGGAAAAAAAAGTGGAATGAATATAGGTTAACAAACTGCCTCGCTTCTTTTCTTTGAACACTTCAAAATGCAGTAATTCTCCCGCTAATCCCGGCATCAAAATATAAAAAGAAGCAATAAATGTCCCGATGAAAAGTGAAATAAATAACCGAATAAGATAAGAATTGAATGAGGATGTTGTTGAATATCCGCCCAAAACTGATTCAAAAGAATTAAAAAATCCGAGGACCGATAATAGCATCATAAAAATAGCGATCGCGCTGTAAACTTTTTTGGTCGTATGCATAGCTAGATGATTGCGTCGGGATACAACGAAAAATATCGCTGAAATAAAGAAGAATAAATTGATGTTCCGTACAACAACACCAATATTGTTGGAAATTTCACTTTTTTTGGCGAGGTCACGATTAAAATCCTCCGGGACATGAAAAACGTTATGATGAAAACTCAAAATTTGATCACCCGAAACTGTCACGGAACTTTGTAACTTTCCAGTCCCTCCCTGTTCAGTCCAGGGAATAGAAACATTTTTGTGTTTCCAAGAAAAGGTGTGATCGTCGCGAAAATCATACTTCGTTGTTAAATCACCTTTAAGCTCGTATTCTTCCGGATTAAAATGAAACCGTTTGACCAGAAAATCAACGGCAAAATTTCTGGCGTCATCTTTTGGAATGATTTCGATTTTAGCTGTGTCATCGATTGAATGCGAATATCCGATAATTTCGCCGGTGCGTGATGAAACCGTTACGGCGTACCGCTCTTTTTCCCCCTCTTTGAAATAATTGATGCTCCAAAAGAATAAATCATAATTGTATTCTTCAAGAAACTTTTTTAATCCATCAAATCCGACGGATTTTTGTAAATACCGGTCTGCACTTTGAGAATAGTTAAAAGTAATGGCATGATTGAATTCGTGAAGATCCGGCTCGAGGGATAAAACATAGTCATTGGCCGTGCGAAGGGCTTGAATGCGGTCCACCTTAAGATGGACAAAGGTCATTTGCGGATAACTATAGACGTACCAAATAAAAATACTCAATAAGGCGGAAAAAACGTAGACAATCCAGAGTCTTTTCTTTAAATTCACACACAGACCTTTATTGTAATTAAAGCAGATTTATAACTTCCGTCGGCAACTCATCGAGTTCCTGGTTACCCAGAACTTTAATAGACCAGCGCAGTAATTTGAGTTTTTGAGCTAATCGATTATCGGGAGTGCTGACTTTATCCAATCGATAACGGGACAAAAAAAGGACTTTTTTCAAAGTGTCGAACATGATTCTTGCCTCACGCGTGCGGTTATTACCGACGGCGACGATATTTTCCAATCCGTTGAAAGCCATTTCATTGACGGTTGCGTTGTAATGATCAAGTTTTTGAATTAAAGCCGGAACCATCGATTTGTAATACTTATACCGGTCAATAAGGCATAATGTGTGCATGATTTCAACCTGCACAAAAGGAGAATCGGTATTGTTTAAGCGGCGTAAAAGTATCTTTTCAATATCTTTCTTTTCTTTAGAAACAACTTCATTGGAAAAATTTTCTCTAAATACGCGTAGAGCCGCGGCACGTTGATATTCATTCGGAAGCGCATCGTCATTGATCATTTCAATAAGGATTTCCATTGAGTACTTTCTGTATTGTTCAGTTCCCCTATTTAAAAGCCTTTTATCATCAAATATCGTTACATAAGAATTTTGATTGGTGACCTCTTCAGACCATATTGGGAAAACCAAAATGTTAAGATGAAAAATTGTCACCATAAATAAAAAATAAATTAATTTTGTTCGTTTCATCATTCCATCATTTCCAATGATAAATCTATTGACGGAGCGGCATGGGTAATGGCGCCGACTGAAATACGCTCCACCCCTGTTCTGGCCACCGATTGAATGGTTTTTAGATTAATCCCCCCTGAAGCCTCAAGCAAAACTTTTTTATTTAAACGGTTGCGGATTAAGACGGCCTTTTTAATTTGATCCGCCGGCATATTGTCGAGCAATACGATATCCGGATGGGCTAAAAGCGATTCTGTTAACTGATCAAGATTTTCCACTTCGATGATGATTTCTTTTTTAATCTTTCTCAATTTTTTAATACTTTCGGCCATAGATAAACTCTTTGAGCTAATGGCTAAATGATTATCCTTAATCATGGCCGCATCCGATAAGTTAAACCGATGATTCACGCCGCCCCCGCAACGAACCGCATACTTCTCTAACCAACGCATCGTCGGAGTAGTCTTTCGCGTATCCAGGATGAGCGTCTTGTAAGACTTGACCGCGGAAACATAGGAATGTGTTAATGTCGCTATTCCAGACATGTATCCGAGAATATTTAAGGCTGACCGCTCGCCGGATAATATCCCGCGGGTGTGACCATGAATCGTGGCGAGACATTCACCTTTTTTAAGGATTGCGCCATCCTTGAATCTCGTTTTAACGGAAATGGTTTTATCCAAATATTTAAAAATCCCTTTGGCTAATTCCATTCCGCATAAAACACATGGCTGTCGTGTAATGATTCGCGCTTTGGCTCGATGATCCAAAGGAATAAGCGTGCGCGTCGTAATATCAAAAAAAGAGGAATCTTCTTTTAATGTTTGTTTTATAAAATTATTAATTAATTTTGTATTCATTCTAATAATAATTCTATTAATTATAATGGCCTAAAATAGGCTTTTCAAGTTTAATCTCAAGCGTCAGAGACTAAAAAGATATGCATGCGCGAATTTTAGGAGAGATTAATGTAACTGAGTAAAAAAAGGATTATTTATCCCGTCGGGTAATTTCGACCAGATGATAACCGAAATCCGTTTTAACCGGCCCGTGTACAACACCGACGGCTTCTTTGAATACAACGCGATCAAATTCCGGGACCATTTGTCCAGGGAAAAATTCACCTAATTCCCCTCCATTTTTTCCCGATGGACATTTAGAAAATTGCTTGGCAATGTCAGCAAAATTTTTTCCGCCTTCAATTTCACTTTTTAATTTTATGCATTCTTTTTCTGTATCAACAAGAATATGACGAGCTTTTGCTTTCCCCATGAGACTTCCCTTTCTTTTTGTTATTTAACTATTGCATTTACGCAGGTTCTATATTTTGACCGAAACCAATATCATAACCGTCGATATCCTGGATGCCGAATTCAAGACATCCATATTCTTTAACACTCAAATCATAGTCGATCTTAACACCTCTTGAGCGTAACTCATCATAAAGCAGCTTCGCGTCGTCCACCCAATAATAAATATTCCATAAGCCGTTCACCAATTTCCAATGCGGTTTAATCTGTTCAGGATCTTCAACCTGATGCAACATCAATTCACACAGGTCACGATGAAGCATGCAAAAAATTTTCTGATCCCCATAAAAAAGCGGTTCTTCAAATCCACACTGATTAATATAATAGGCGACGGATTTTTCAAGATTTTTTACTAACAAAACCGGAGCGCAATTTAAGAACTTTGTCTTCTTCATTTCTTTTATTTTTTAAATGGTTCAGCGACCAGTAACTTTCCTTGATTTGCCATTCCAACAATTTCAAATCATCCCAATATATGTTTGATTTACTTCCTACCTTAAGAAAATTTAACCAGAACTGCAAGTGTTTTTTCTTTTTAAAATACCAAAGAATTTCTTGCGGAAAAATGGACCGGTACATCACTTCTTTTGTATATGGTCTTCTTGTTTTTTTTGAAACTTCATTATTAAAAATATAATCGAAAAGCGTTTTGGCTAAATCGATCCTCATTCGGTAAGCAAAATTTAATGTTCCTGAGAATCGCGGATTAATCTCTAACAATAAAAATTCGCCATTTTCCAGATTTCTGTCCTCTCTTTTGACTTAAAAAATTCAATGAGTTGGTTTGGGCGCTCGACAAACATATTATTATTTCCGGCAGATCCCATCGGATATTTTATAAAACATGGAAAAATATTTTTTTTAGAAATCTCCAGAATATCGGCCCATGATTGCGGGAAATAAGTTTCAGGAATAGGAATATTATTTTGTAAACAAAAATGGTATGTATTCGTCTTATTGACAGTAAGATCTACAGTTTTCTCATCGGGCAGAATAAACTTCGTCATATTTAATAGTTGTGCCCGATGACGAGAAATCAGTGAAACGACCTGGTCACTGATCGGTATGAATCCGTCAAATTTGTTCTCGCTGAGAATTTGAATAAGACAGGACAAATACTCCTTTTCCTGCTCGACTCTAGGTGTAATAAAGAAGCCTTTACAATATTTGGAATGAATCGCCGGTGTTTCTTGATTATTCGCCAAAAGATAGGGATGATGGCCAAGTCGGCCGAGACTTTGCATCGTAGCTAAAGATCCTTGCCAGCCTCCCGAAGATATAAGAATTTTTTTTGCGGTGGTCACAATACGTATTTATAAGATTTTTGATTCTTTACGTGTAACCGGAAGTTTTCCGAGTTGTTTGAGTGATTTCTTTAAAATCTGGTCGCGTAAATCACTGTCCGGAGTTCTCATCAAAAAATACATAATGGCCCCAATTAAAGCGATAAAAAGAATCACCTGAACCACACCTTCATTACTGAAGGCCCACGTTAAAATTACGAGAGAAACATAAAAAACGGTCATACCGAAAAATTCCAACTTTCGAGAATCAACAACACAATGATCACAAATGAATTCCCGCTGTTTATCGAGCACTTCATAACGTATATTTCCTAAGGCCTCGTCCACCTTAATATTATGCAAATTCTGATCAAATTTAAGAAGGACAACCTCACCAAATTTATCCTGCGGTGGATCAATCAATCTCAATTTACGACAACCTTCACATGAATATTCTTTGGACATAGGAAGAATTATTTCAGATCAAATAATAAAAATTCGGAGTCGCTAATACTTTCTAATGTAAATTCTGTTGTTTGTTCAATGGAGATCCCATCACCTTGGGATATTACATTTTCACCGACGGTGATATTGCCATTAATCATTTGAATCCATAAGCCACGGTCTTTAGATGTTTGATATTTTCTACTTTGCCCAGCCTTAAGTTTGCCGTGATAAATTTTCGCGTCCTGGCTAATGATTAAACATTGATCCTCTTCACGGTTGGAGACAAATAATGTCAAACCATTATCATTCTTAAAACGGCTCAACATTTCTTGTTGATATCTGGGTTTCAATCCTTTTTTCCCGGGGAGAATCCATATTTGAAGAAAATGAACAGCCTTTGTTTTTGACGGATTAAATTCACTGTGCGTAATCCCAGTGCCGGCGCAAATGGCCTGGACTTCACCGGTCTTAAGGACAGCGCCGTGACCAAGGCTATCTTTATGCTCCAATTCGCCGTCGATGACATAAGAAATGATTTCCATGTCACGATGCGGATGCTCGCCGAAACCATTGGCTGGCTGCACCGTATCATCATTGATGACCCGTAATGTACGGAAACTCATATGATTCGGATCGTGATACTCGCCGAATGAAAAGGTATGAAAAGAATTCAGCCAACCAAAATTCGCGTGGCCGCGTTCATTCGCCCGTCGGACCGTTATTATTTTGTCATTATTTTTTTGCATATAATTATGTGTAGAAACGGACTTCAGTAACAATTCCGTCCTTAAAAAGGATATAAATATTTCTCATACCGGTATATTCCCAACGGCCAATCCCACGAATTACAGGTTCACCCCACGTCGATAAAACCTGTTCCTTTGTCATTCCTGGAACAACCTCTCCGTCTCTAATCGCCTCATGAATATATTCATCCTCAACCGGATTTACTTGCAAATATCTGATTCTGGTCTCCTTGTCGGGAATATGTAAAGGTGTTGTTGTTTCACATCCCACTAAGAATAAACCTAAGAAAAGAATCCATTTAAAATTTTTCATATATGACCTTTATCCTATTTTAACAAAGGGCCTTTAGTTGAGTGTATGCCGTTTTTGTTTGAAGAATTCTTTCATAATTAGGGAACATTCGTCGCGGAGTATTCCTTTTTGAACATCAATATGATGATTTAATGAATTATGTTGAGCGATATTCATGAGCGATCCGCAAGCCCCGGTTTTCGGGTCTTCGGTGGCGAAAATCAGTTTACTGATGCGAGCCAAAACGAGCGCTCCGGCACACATGGAACAAGGCTCGACGGTAATGTACATGGTACATTTGTTTAACCACTTCGTCTTAAGAGTATTGACCGCCTGCGTAACCGCGATCATTTCCGCGTGAGCGGTTGGATCTTTAAGCGTTTCAACTAAATTATGTGCCTTGGCGATGATCTGATTTTCAAAAACAATGACGGCACCGACGGGAACTTCATCACGCTCATAAGCCATTTTGGCTTGCGCCAAAGCCTGTCGCATGTAGCCTTCATCTTTCAAATACTCAGGATCAGTCATTCTTTTTCATTTTCTTGAACACCGGCAACAATATTTTCACGCGTGTTCCCTGATTTTGACGGCTTTTAATGGTGATATTGCCCTTATACGAATGAATGATCGATTGTACAATGGCCAATCCCAAGCCAGCCCCGTATTCGCTTCCCTTTTCCTTAGTCGAAAAAAATGGATCAAAGACTTTTGGTAAGTTCTCTCGTGAAATTCCTATTCCGTCGTCAATGCAATCAATACGAAGTTTATTTTCTTTCTTTAGATAATACGTCTTAATATCGAAGTGTCCGCCGCGCGTCAACGATTGGATAGAATTGGATAAAATTTTAACAATTACCTGTCCTAATTCAACTTCCCCCATCCAGGCCAACGGTAATGGATTGGAAAATGTAAACCGCACATTAATCCCAGCTTTAGTGATACTACTTTTCAAAACCTGAACAGAATCTTTAATCACCTTATTCACATCGCCGGATTTTTGACTAAGATCATTACTGGCCTTACTTATATTAATGAGCCGGTCGACGGTCTCGCTGCAATACTTGGCCTTATCCCGCATGTTTACCAAAGTATCAAAGATCTCATTAAATTCTTTGAAACCAATATATTCAAAATCACGATCCTTATAACGGTCCAATAAACTCTGAGTTAATAAAAGCAAACCCTTTAACGGCGAACGAATTTCATAAGTTGTTCCCGAAATAAAATTTTGGACAGCGCTGTCTTTCACTGATTCACGCGCATAATCCTCAAGCTGTTTCCGACGGGAGATATCTTTTACAGAAATTTGAATTTGTACAATATTCTTGCCTTTAAATATAGGTGAGGCCGTGAATTCAATCCATTTCTTCTTGCCCTTGCTATCAAAGATGATCAGTTCATTAGGCGCCTGGGTTTCACCCTCCTTGACCTGCAGAATATATTCCTTTGACTTTCGACGAGAATTCTTATCGAGGAACTCCATAAAATGATTGCCGACAATTTTATCCATAGGCAGTCGCACAATATCGCACGCTGCTTTATTGGCGTAAAGAATATCACCCTTCAGTCCGGTCGTAAATATACCGACGGGTGATTGTTCGACGAGCTGCTGGTAAAAACTTTCAATCGGCCCATTCGTTTTTATTGGTTGATTATTTTTTTTGGCTTGGTTGGGTTTGGAGGTCATATCGTATATGATTGATCTGAATCGTTAAATGAAGAAACCTCGTCACAGGTGATGCTAAAAAAAATATTTTTCGATTCTGTTTTCGCGATTTTTCGCTCGGGACTTCATCGGACAACAGTCTTCGTTTTCGCAGGCTAGGCCAAACGAAGTTCAAATACAAAAGTATTTGAACGAAAACTGGCGCGCCCGAGAGGATTTGAACCTCTAACCTTCTGTTCCGTAGACAGATGATCTATCCAATTGATCTACGGGCGCAAAATGAAGATATATTTTTTATCCAAAAAAATTATGGATATTATAACAGCCTCTCGCCGTTTGGCAAGGACGTTATCATTGGGGATAAAATTAAAAATCAAGGCCGATATTAGTCAGCACTTTTTAAAAGCTCATTACGATTGAATCCCAATTGCGCAACGGCCTCATTGGGATTTTTTGAATAGGCCCGGCAATAGGTCGAAACTTCTTTCATGGTCGTCATATTCTGCTCATCTAAATGTTTAAGTAAAAATGCGCGCAAAAGATGCTCTTTCATAATATCTTTCGGCGTCAGTCCCGACTGAGCCGCCAATCGATCCCGAAAAACCGTACTGGGACTCATTTGAAGCAGCTTATGGGTATCGTAATCATATTTATAAACTTTGGACAAAAGTATTTTGACCTGTTCCATTCCGCTGGTCTCACTAATTTCATCGACGACGCGGAATAATCGATCTTTTACGTGATAACGTTTGAGAACGATAAATACGTCAATCAAGTTGACGAGCATTTCCGGAATATTCATCGGTTCATTTTGTAAACGGATAATGGCCTCACGCGACGTCAAGGCATGAATTGTCCCGATACAATATTTACCTATATTACACGCCGTAATCATATCCGTCGCTTCTTGTCCACGAACTTCCCCGACGATAATTCTCTCCGGGCGCATGCGCAAACTATTTTTAACCAAGTCCGCCAGCGTTAATTCTTCGTCGCTTTCCAGGCGTGAACAGCTGTCTTCCATAAATGTATTCAACTCCAGTGTATCTTCGATAACAATCATACGGTCACTATTAGGAATAAAACTGAATAGAGCATTCAGTAAAGTTGTTTTCCCAACCCCTGGCCCTCCGGCAATCATTATATTGGCGGGACGAATGGACATGCCGTCAATGTAAAGCCAAAGCTGGGCTGCGACTTCATACGTCAAACTCCCTTGATGAATCAAGTCAAGAATACTGAGCGGTGTGACCTTAGCTTTGGTGATCGTCAATTGCGGACCGAACGGAGATAAGGCAATGTTGACTCGTCCTTCCAGATTCGGAAGTTCAAGGTTAATAATCTTGGTTAACTGTTTTCGTCCAGCGAACAAAAGAAGTTTTTTAATAAATAAATCCATTTCCCTTTGTTCAGTAAATTTTTTATCCGTCGCTACAAATCCCTTTAGGCCATGGTGGATATAAATAGGTTTTAGGTTATTGACAACGATATCCTCTACGAAACCGTCGCATAAAAGATCTGTCAGGATCCCATACGATAAAAATTCTTTGATAAACGCAATTCTTTCCTCAGGCCGGCTCAGAATTTCTTTCAATTCAGAAAATTCATTATTCTCAAAAATAGTGGTTAATGCCTTCGAAACCAGCTGTTCTTTTTCATTCTGCGGCTGTAAAAGATTTACTTGTCCCTGCAGCATATCAACAATTTTAAATTCTAGTTTGTACCGTAAATCTTGATATTCATGTAGCGGCATATATTTCCTATTTTCTCATCTCACAATAAACCATATCTTAAATTTATTTTTCGGTTTTTAAAGGCTCCAAAGGTTTGACATCAACGATCTTTTCGACAGACTTTGGCCTTATATAAACGGTCACCATTTTATTAGTGTCTAAATATTTCTTTGCCATTTCCATCACATCCGAACTGCTCACCGCGTCGACGAATTCATCATAATGCGTATGATAGTCATATCCTAAATTATAAAGCTCATACAGATTGCTTGTACTATTCAGTGCTGCTTCGGTTTGAAGACTGCTTTTATGTGACCCTTTCATAAACCGTTTTATATCGCTCAACTCTTTATCCGACACAGATTCATTCTGAATCTTTTTAATTTCTTCCAAGACCAATCGGTCTACATCTTCAACACTTTTGTCGTCGGTAAGTACATAGAAATAAATAAATCCCGCGTCAATACCCGCGGCGACATCGGCCCCTAACGTATAAGCTTTACCTTGTATATCACGAATGTTAAGAAACATTCTTCCATTAAACGAAGATCCTAAAATAGATATCAGCACGTCGAGCTTATAGTAATCCGGATGCTTAAAGTCAACAGCACGAAAACCATATTGGATAATCGCCTGCTCTTTATCCAAAGTAAGATTTACTTGCCGGGGAGAAGTGATGGGATCTTCGGTAAATGAATGGATCTCAATATCCTGACGAGCAAGGTTCCCATAATCTTTTTTAATTCGTTCAATAACCTTTTTAGCATCGATATTACCAAACACAGACAAGACCATATTGTTCGGTACAGTAATTTTTTGATAAAACTTTACAAGATCATCACGAGTAATTTTTTTAAGAGTTTCCTCCGTTCCTTGAACGTCTAAACGCAACGGATGTTGATCAAAAAGATTTTGCTGCAACTGAAATGATGATAACTGAAAAATATCCTTATCACGATATTTTAGAGATACGAAATCTTGTTGTTTAGTTAAATCTATTTCTTCTTGCGGAAATGCGGGCGTCAAAACAATTTCCTTAAGTAAATCCAAACAAATATCTAAGTCTTTGTTTAAACAGTCTAAATTAATACCCGTGCTATTTCGTCCCGACGATCCGCTCAAGTATATTCCTTTTGATTCTACAAATTCCGCCATTTCACGTGACGTTCTTGATTTGGTGCTCATCGTCCAGACATCCGCCGTCAAACGCGCTGTTCCATTAAGGTCCTTTGGTTCCTCATACACTCCGCCACGCATATTTAAACGAATAGACACAGTATCAAATTGAGGATTTTCATGGGTTAATATGGTGAGGCCATTCGGTAAAACTTCTTTCTGTATTCCTGCGACCTTAAACTCTTTTTGTTTTTCCTTCTGAGTTAACTCACTACTTTTGGGTCGCAAGATTATGGTATTTTGAGAATTACCGACCAGATATTGATTAGCCACGCGCTTAATATCAGCGACCGTTACTTTCTCAATCCCTTCGACATATTTTCGTGAAAATTGAAAATCTCCGGCGAAGGCTTCGTTATAAGCCAAAGACCACGCCACCTGATTCGTCGTTAAATTACTAAAGATGTATTCGCTAAGCACCTGCTGTGCGGCCTTCTTAAGTTCCTCGGCGGTAACTCCTTTAATTTTAATTTGACCAATTTGTCTAATAACCTCATCGACAACCGCGTCGACTTTTGATTCGTCCGCCAGGACTGCTTCCACTTCAAACACCCCTTTGTCCATCGGCGTATAATTCGAGGACGACACATTTTCTACAATTTTCTGATCCTTCACCAATGTTTTATACAGCCGTGAACTTTCGCCGTCGCCTAGAATCTGAGCTAATACATCCAACGCGTACAAATCATGGTCAAGAAGATTCACCGACGGAAAACCAATCGATACCTGTGTTAAATCGGTTTCAAAAAAATCTTCCACCCGTCGAGATGAAATCTGATCTGGCTCCGCTGGAACAACCTCAGCTAAATAGGGTTTACGGCTGTAGGATTTAAACATTTCAGTAATTAAGGGTAAAACTTCTTCGGTTTTCACATTACCAGCGACGGAAAGAACCATATTATTTGGGAAATATCTAGATTTATAATATTCCATCATTTCGTCTCTGGAAACTTGGGCAAGCAAATCTTTGTATCCGATAATAGGATGTTTATATGGATGCTTTGTATAGACAGTGCCGTAGGCTAGTCGGGACAGATATTGTTCCGGGCGGTCGTAAACCATTCGCATTTCGTTAAAGACAACTTCCCGTTCTTTCTGAACTTCTTGATGATTCAGCGTCGAGTTCATAATCATATCCGTTAAAACATCTAAACCTACATTGAATTCCTCATAAGGCACATTGATCGTGTAAATTGTGTAATCCATACTCGTCGACGCGTTTAAGTTACCGCCCACCGCCTGAATTTCCGCTGCGATCTCACCGGGTTTCCGGCGTTCCGTTCCTTTAAATAACATATGTTCGAGAAAATGAGACAAACCGCAACCAAGATATTTCCCTTCCGTCGCGGAGCCAGCCTTAACCAACATGTAGACGGAGACCATCGGATTATTCGGCATTTCCTGAATGACGACGGTCAAACCATTATCTAAAACATGACGGGAAACAATTGGTTCATACGCGTCAACTCTCGAGCAAAAAAACACGAAGATAAATAAAAAAATGTGAAGTAATCGTTTCATAAATTCCTTAAGATAAACCTTTTTTATGACGTTCAAGTAATTTTTGAATATCTAGGTTGGCGTTTTTGGCCACTTGAGAGCAGATAAAAATGAGAATAGAAAACTGCCAATATTCTTCAGGGCCTTTGATGAGGCCGGTATGGACATTTTCCTGCTGTTGTAATTCTTGATTATAAAATTTGATCGCGCTCGACAATCCGCCTTCAAATACATTCAATGAATGTGTTTGATTATCATAATTAAATGAAGGCCATGATACGCCGCGGATTAATAAAAAATTAATCATCGATGCCTCATTAAACGCATCCAAATCATCGAGATCAAAACCTTTAAATTGTGGATTATTCGGAGGTAAAATGAGCGCCGGCTTGTCCACGATCACTTCTCCCTTACGAACGACCGTGTCTCCGGCATTGATGGATGATTCGGCTAATAAAACATAGGGAACGCGTGTATCTTTTCCCGTTTGTAGGGCAGCAAAACGGCTGCGGATAATTTCAGTTTGCTGAAGGGCGGTGTTCCAGGCTTTTTCAAAATCCATTTTAAGTCCTTAAGATATATACGGATATATATAGATATATTAATATACACGAATGCTTTTTAGTTGCAAGAATTATCCTCGTTCCGTCAGCAGAAATCCATTGCTTTCGAGTTTTGAGTGTGATATTCTTTCAAAATTGAAGTTCAAGAATTTCAAAAATATTTGGAGGGGTGGCCGAGTGGTTGAAGGCGCACGCTTGGAAAGCGTGTGTTCTATGCAAATAGAACCCAGGGTTCGAATCCCTGCCTCTCCGTGGTTCGACTCGCTTCACTCGCTCACCACAAGTTAGTGGAGAATTGAGTGGAGCGAGTTCTTTGAATCTATTTTTAAAGAAGTGAGTCGGACCACCCTGAGCGAGCATTTTGTTTTTTATTGAGAGCGAGTCGAAGGGGCATAAAATATGAATTGGCACGTTTACATTCTCAAATGTCCAGATGGAAGACTTTATATTGGGGTAACGACCGATATTTCTCGGCGCTTGAAGCAGCATAGGCAAGGTCAAGGGGCAGCCTTCACCCGAACATTTGGTGTGGATGAACTTTGTTATTCGGAAACATTTTTAAATAAGAGTGAAGCTTTTTCTCGTGAAATACAACTTAAAAAATGGACTCATAAAAAGAAGTTGGCGCTCATTGCTGGGGATAAGGAACTTTTGAAAAAACTATAATTTTGATTGGAGCTTCGTAGAAACTTGCGGACAGCTCCTAAGAAACAAAGGAAACCAACATGCGTATAATGCAGTTAGATATTTTACGAGCTATCGCTGTTCTAATGGTTATGGGGTCACACATTCCCGAGTTTTTATTTCAAAAAACAACTATATTAACCGAGGGATTAAGTTTATGGGTCCATTGCGGCTGGACGGGCGTGGATTTATTTTTTGTAATCAGCGGCTTTCTGGTTTCAGGCCTATTATTTAGGGAATATATTGAATACGGCAAAGTTGATGTGTTACGATTTTTTATTAGACGCGGCTTAAAAATTTATCCCGCATTTTATTTCTTTCTTCTCCTAACTAGTTTTTACCTTCTTTCAATAGGTTATCCCCTCCCTGAGCGAATACAATACTATGGAGAAATATTATATGTTCAAAATTACTGGACACATATTTGGGAACACACATGGTCTCTGGCGGTGGAAGAACACTTCTATTTATTTATTGGCTTGTTTATTCTTTTGAGGACAAAATTTTCAAGGGGAAAAAATCCATTTAGAATTCTTATTGCCCTAACAATCGGCCTAAGTATCACGTGTCTTTATTTAAGGCTCCTAAATGCATCCGTACCATATGGGCACCTGACACATCTTTTCCCAACACATTTAAGAGTCGATAGTTTATTGTTTGGGGTTTTGTTGTCGTATCTGCATCATTTTAAACAAGACCAGTTTAAAAATTGGGTTCAAAAACGGGCCTGTTTGATTGGAATTGTAAGCACCTTTCTGATTATGACGACTTGGCGTTGGAGTTTATTCCATCCATTTATGAATTCATTTGGTTTGACATTTTTATACGTCGGTTTCGGTGGCATACTTATTTTGCTTTTGTATCACTTTAATTTTGAAGAAATAAAAACGAACTGGTTAATTAAGGGCCTCGCTCAAATCGGTTTTTATTCCTATTCGATTTATCTTTGGCATATTATTTTTGCCAGATTCTTTTCTTACCATACTTTTATAAAAACAGACAATTTTTTAATCTTTTCGCTTCTTTGCATTGTTACGTATTTTTCACTTTCAATAATTTTTGGAATTTTTATGTCTAAAGCCATTGAAATACCAGCTTTAAAATTTCGCGATAAATTTTTCTCTTCACATAGCGGAACGTTAAAAATCTCCAAAAACTAATTCTAATAACTGCAAACAATATTATTCCGCTTTACTATAGATAACCACCCTTTTGGTTATATGCTCGGCCTTCCAGTTTAACCACTTCGCTATCCACTCCATCGTTTCTCGATGATAGAAACTGACATGTGTGGGATCTTGATGATACCAACCTTTTTGAAACTGATTGATATCGTCGTATAAATATGTCATTAAACCAATCTTCCCGCTGGGTTTTAACATCTTATTCAATTGAATAAATTCCTGACGAGGTTGATGAAAGTGTTCAACCACCTCCGTCGCTGTTATGAAATCATATTTCTTATTTAAAATTTTTTCATCCGGAAAATAAATAGGGTCGTAATCCTCGATGGAAAAACCTCTCCTTTTCATTAAAACAGAAATCGTGGGTCCTGGGCCGCAGCCAAAATCTAATCCAGCGGAATGTGGTTTCAAAAAACCACAAAGAGGATCAATCAATTGATTTAAAAAACTGACATAACCTTGGTCGTTTGGATTATTGCGATGAAGATCGTACCGTTTTTTTTCCTCATCAAAAGGTAAGAAATATTGGGAGGATAAACCGATGAGCTTACATGTTAAACATTGAAAATATTCTCGACGTCCGAATGTCGGATCTTCTTTTTCAAAAACCAAAACCGTTTTTGTACTTTCACATAATGGACAGGCCATTAAAAATACGCCACATTATCACTTAAAGCAATCGCCTGATAAACCTTTAATGCCTTGACGATAAAATACGTCATCGACAGCAGCATAAATCCTAATCCGACATAACGAGTCATATTCTTTTGTTTCATAAGAAATTGAAATGTTAAGATGATAGTCGATGAAATTAAAATAATCGCCGGCGCGACAAAACTCAACACATATCGTCCCTGGAAATTTCCCCAAACGGTCGTGAATAAAAGCATCCAAAAACAGGACAAGAATAAAAATACATCTTGTTTTTGTCCGAACGGAGCTCTTAAAAAGGCGATCAACAAAAATAAATATATCGGAGAATATTCAATTTGCTGTTTCAAATAAAAATATCTTGGTTCTTGTTTAAAAAGTTTCATATCCCAACCCGCCGTTGGTAATGAAGACCAATCCAATGTTTTAATAATACTCATTAAAAATGGTTTTTGTGTGAGCAAAAAAGCACTGAACAAACCTATGACAATCATACAAGCTTGCCGCATCCCATAAAAACTTTGATCATTGTTGAATTCATTCTCCATTTTAGACTCTCTTTGTTTATTCATCTTAATCGCTATCAAAAGGATAAAAATAGCAGCACCGGTAAAAGCAGCAAAGTAGGCCATTTTAATGGGCCCGGCGGTTTGTCCGAGGATCATCACTTTGAAGGTGTCTAAACCATAAACGTTTATATTATGGATGACCCAAGGAGAAAAGATCAACGCGGCTATGGCAAAAAATAAATACAATTCTTTTTGTCTAAAAAACGCTCGATGATAAATCAAAATATACGAGATCAAAATCGGCGCGATCAAGACGGCTGTATATTTTGTTAACAAAGCGAATCCAAAGACAATTCCAGCTGGATAGAAATATCCTTTATTTTCTTCACAGGACTTATATAACAAATGCAATGTTGAAAATACAAAGAATGCCAGCGTCGATTCCATCCAAACTTTTTGCGACGATAAAGTTACATTCAGATCAATAGCTAATAAAAGCGCGGCTAGTATCGCGGCCGCATATCCATACCTTTTTTTTGCAAACATAAACGCCAATAAAACTAAAAGACACCCCATCAAGTTAGGGACTTTCGACGCTGCCCCGTAAAGCTCTTCAAATTGATACGCAGACTTTTGTTCTAAGACAGAGTAAGACATAGAAATTAACCACGAAAACAGCGGTGGATGTTTAAAAACCGGCCGACTCATATAACTTGGAAGTAAAATAGATTGATGTCTTTCTTCAAAAAGTTTAAGAGTATTGTATGGCTCGCCATTTTTCAGCTGAAATCCTAATCGCATATAAATACTTTCATCAAATGTCAAAGCACCTTCTCTTCTCTTATAATCAGAACCATAATCCAGTGTAAAAAACATGACTATACACAAAAGAATGATGAATGGCCACGCAACCTTTTCATACCATGACTTTTTCGGCAATGACACACTCTCAGCTCTCAATTCTTTTCGTATCGATGGACCAGCGTACTTCGTTTTCTTATTTACCATTTTTTCCCCTGGATTTTGATTCCCTGGCTTTTTGTAGTAAAATTTCAGCTTCTTTCTTTAAATTCATTTTGGAATACATGCTCGCGAGACGTTCATACGTCGAGGCTGAATTGATAGGAATGCTATTTGCCCGTTCAAACGTACTTAAAAAATTCGTTGTGTCTTTGATTCGATAATATTCTAAAGCCAAATTATACATAATTATGCCCCCATCGTAAATATCGGGACCCAACTGCAAAGCTTTATTATAAAGCTCAATCGCTTCTTGATGACGGTCCACATCACTTAAAGCGCTAGCTAAATTATTATAAAATTTTGTATTCGGTTCAAAGTTGATACCTTTTTGATAATTTTCGATCGCTATTTCTTTGTACGTTCTAAACAAAGCATCATTTCCTTTTGCTTTTTCCAGATTACCTTTTTGATTATAACAAATGGCGAGATTATTATATGCCATCGCTAAACTGGGCTTGTATTTTAAAGCCTGTTCATAGTGCGTAATCGCTTCATCAAATTTTTCTTGATCCTTATAAATATTTGCTAAATTAAAATGGGCGTTAAAATAACCCGGACTTATTTTCAGCGAATTTTGATACGCCTCTATGGCTTTATCAATCTCTCCAAGACGGACATAAATCGTACCTAAATTACTCCATGCGGCATAATAGTTCGGACGCAATTGTATGGCTCTGATCGTCGAGTCGCGTGAATCTTCCACTCGGCCGACTCTATAATACGCTTCCCCTAAATCCGCGTGCAAACGTGCGCTATCCGGCGCGAATTTTCGAGTGCGTTCATAGAAATCAATTTGATTAAGCCATGTCTTATTCTGCTGATACGTGAGATAGCCGTAAAATGTGCCCAACAAAAGAACAAAAACGAACAGAGCTGATCGCAGCATTTCATTTTTGCTAGACAACTTGGTAATAGCTCCTGCCATTACGAGAAACAAACCCATAGACGGAATATACAGCCAATGTTCAGCCATGTAAGCATTCACGACGACAAACACATTAGCCACCGGAAATAATCCTACTAAAAACCACAATAGACCAAATATGACTAACTTATTTTTTTTACCAAAGTATGCGACGAGAATAGTTATTAAAAATAGAATCCCTCCAGCGATGGCTCTTGGATCAGACATGTAAAAAAGAGGGCGCAAATATTCCATATGCAGATTAAAAGGAAGAATCATTAACTTAAGATAAGATAAATACGCGACGAAGAATCCCGGTATTCTTTCTAAAATACTGGTTTTAACCGGCTCGTCTAATCCCATTCCACCTATAACTTCCTTCACACGTAAATAAATATAGAAAGCCGCGATGCTCGCGTAAATGATCATCGGCCGCCAATTAATCTTTAATCGGATCGCCGCATGATAAACAAGTATAAATACGGGCACCATAAGCGCATTTTCTCGTGACAAAATTCCGAGAATGTACATGACCGCCATCATGACATGATTCAACATTTTTTCTTTTTCCTGAGATCGCAAATAAAAAATCATCGACGCTAACATAAAAACGGCTGATAAAGGATCCGCCCGACCAGAAATATAAGTGACTGCTTCGGTGTGTGTAGGATGAAGGACAAAAAGGAATGCGGTAATAAAACTTAGATAATTGCTACTAAATATTTTGAAAATAAAAATGTACAATAAACCTGCGGCTAATAGATGACAAATAATATTCGTCATGTGGTAACCAAACGGATTTAATTTCCAAATCGAATAATCGACCATGTATGTCAATGTCTGAACCGGTCGGTACGACGAGTGTTTGTAATACAAGCCTTCTCCTCCTAAATTACCGAAGAAAACTTCTTTGAGATGCCCCCAATCACGAAGATCAGAATTATTGCGGATTAATATATTATCATCCCAAATTAATTCGCCTTTTAGGGAGCTGGAATACACCAAGAATCCGCAAAGGATCACCGCGAACAATAGCAGCCAACGAATTTTTTTCTTTTTCTCGTCGCTCTTACCTTTTCCGCCCGCGTCGTCAACTTTGACTTGTTGAGAATCAATGAAGCGCTGAACGGTACGCTCTTTTATATTCAAATGAGCCGCGATTTGTTTGGAGGATTGTGACTTATAGTGTTGAAGAATATATTTACGCTGATCGGATTTCATAGATTAGTTTAAATCGACGATATTATTTAGAACCGGTGTCAATTTATTGATCTGTTCTTTGGCCTTTGGATGCTCAGGATTAATTTCCAAAGCCTTATTATAATCATTCAAGGCGGATTGTAAATCACCCTTTTTCACATATAAATTCCCTCGGCGATAAACTGTCTCAGCATCCTTATCGTCGAGCTTGATCGCACGATTATAGTCCGCGAGAGCCAGATCGAATTTCTTAATATAAGTGTACACGTCTGCACGATGCGCATAACCTTGAACGAAACTAGGACTTAGCTCAATGGACCGCGAATAATCTTTAATCGCGGCATCAAATTCTTTGAGTTTAAAATATTTATTTCCTCGATTCAAAAGCGCTTGCACCGACGACGGTGAAGTACGTAAAGCCTCATTATAATCGGCAATGGCTTTTTTATAATCATTCAAGAAACTGTAATAATTTCCCCGATTAATGTACGCCTCCACGTAACGACCGTTGATCATTAAAGCTTGATTATAATCCGCGAGTGCTTTTTCCGGATATCCCAGCGCCATCTGTACCATTCCTCTATTGCTATAGGCAGCATGATTTTTTGGATTACATGCAATCGCCTGATCCAGATATTTTAATGCCATGTTCCAATCTGCCCGGTCAAAATAAACCAGGCCCATATTCATATATCCGCGGCTCTCTCGAGGAGATTTTTGAATAACATCACCCCACATCAGCATTTCATCCGACCAAACAACATTCCTCTTTAATGTCAGATAAGAAAAAGTTAATCCGATAACACAAACGGCCACACAGCATTTTTTAGCGGAACGGAATATCTCTACTAACGCAACAGCACAAAACAAAAAAAATCCAAACGATGGTAAATACATTCGGTGTTCAAAAATAACATGCTTGATGACAATGATCGTCGACTCGACGGATAAAGTTATAAAAAACCAAAATATTCCAAAGGCCATTAAAATATTTGTCTTAAGACAGCGCACACCACCTAAAAAGATGCCTATTAAACCGATAAAACAAATGAAGGTTTTTGGTTCAAATAGTGAATACGACGCCGGAAATTCATATAGCAGATTTTGGCCAATTGGAAAGAATATCAATTTAATATACGTGAAAAGTACTCGGAATTGTGTTAACAAGTAAGAAACATTGGTCAAATTGTCGCCCAGATATGAGCCTGACTCATGCTTAATAGATAAAATATTCTGCACGTTAAATGAAAAGATCGAGGGAACAATTAACAAGAAAAGAAAAATATAGACTAAAAGCCGCGCATTGATTCGTATAGGATCTTCCCTTTTACGTAAAAATAACATTTCAAACAAAAAAATAGTCAGTGGAATGGTGATCGTAATCTGTTTCGTAAACATTCCGAGCAAAGCGCTTACACCGGAGAGCATGTAGAGTGAAAAATTTTTCTTGTCGGAAATTCTTCCCCGTCCGTAAAAATAAACGCTCAACAGATAAAACAGTGTTGCCAGAGAAGAAAAACGTTGGGAGACATAAGAAACAGCCTCGGTTTGTATCGGATGAGTGACAAACAATAATGTTGTGATCCAAGCAATCAAATATCGCTGTGGGAACAGCCGGTCATCTTTCAGGCGAGGCATCTTAAACAGTAAAAGCACCATCATCCAAACCAGACAGGCATTCATCAAATGAATAAGAACATTGACGAGATGATAACCCAAAACATCCAGTTTATGGAAGTGATAATTTAGCGCGAACGTAAAAAAACCAACAAATCTCGACGGATGATTCCACGCCTTCCATATCATTGGGATATTGTGAATATCGCGGATATTGTCATTGCCTTGAATGTAAGCGATATCGTCAAACATAAACGGCCCGTGGAGTGAGTTTGAATAAATAATCACCCCAAGGATGATGATACAAAAGAGAGATAAAATGTGCCGATATCTAAAAAGAATGTTCATTTTTCTGTTTGATTCAAAGCCTGGTTGATACGAATAAAATATGATTCATCGACGGAATGACCGAGTTCTTTAGCCTGATTAATGTCCGATAAAGCGTCTTTGTACTGTGTAAGTTCGTAATGACATAGTCCGCGCAAAAAATATACAAAAGCATTTTTCGGAGCATGATTTAAAACAGCATCAAATTCGTCAAGAGCCAAACGATATCTCATCTGACGATAATAGATCTTCCCCTTTTCCATATGAACCTCAAACTGATTTGGATTCTTCTGGAGGACAAGATTAAAATCTTTGATCGCGTCATCTAATTTCCCCAGCTTGGCTGAGTTAAAAGCCCGTGTTAAGTAAGTATCTATACTATTCGGCTGGAGTTCAATCATTTTGCTTAAATCTTCATTAGCCAATTCATATTGGCCATAGAGTTGACGTAACTGCACGCGATTATTATATGCGTTTATTTCCGATGGTCCGTACAGAATAGCTTTATTGAAATCGTTTAATGCGTCCGTCGGACGCGATAAATTCATGTAAATAGCTCCGCGAACCGTATAGGCTTGCGCATATTTAGGATTGAATTCGAGGGCTTGGTTTAAATCTTTTAAAGCCGAGTCGTATTGGGCAAGATTGCCGTAAGTCAAAGCGCGATTCGTATAATAAACATGATTTTTCGAATCTAATTCAATGGCCCGGTTTAAGTCTTTAATCGCCAGATTATACTGTCCCATCTGCCGAATAATCATCCCGCGATTTAGGTATGCCTCCGCTCTTTGTTCATCTATTTTAATCGCCTGATTAATGTCATAAAAGGCTTTATCCAGTTTCCCTTGCTCCAAATAAACTTGGCTTCGGTTATTATAAGCATCAAAATAATTTGGATTGATATCTATTGCCTTAGAAAAATTCTGCAAAGCCGGGTTCAAATCATTATTTTTTAAATACTCATAACCTAAGTTATAATATGGCCTTGCTTGATGCGGTGATTTCCCGACGACATCCTTCCACATAGCCACTCCATCCTTCCATACAAGATTGCGTTGAATGGTTAACACAGAAAGGATTAAGACAAGGACAATACTAACCGCAACAAACATACTTTTTCTTTCAAACAAACGAAACAAAACAGCGATCATGCTAAGAAAAAAACCGATTGAGGGCAAATAAAGTCGATGTTCAAAAATCACATGTCGTATAGGAATGATCGTCGATTCAACCGAAAGCGTAATAAAAAACCAAAAGATTCCAAACGAATAAAGCGGATTGATTTTAAGAAACCGAAATGCGGAAAAAACTATAGCTGCGATTGTAATCAAACTTAATACAGTCTTCCCGTCGAATAAACTCGTGGAAACCGGAAAATCATAAAGCAAATTTTGCTGAACTGGAAAAAATAATAACTGGATATATGTCAGGATAACCCTAGGCTGCGTCAAGGCATATGACTGACTCGTAATAAGGTCTCCGTCATGCGAACCTGAATTGTGTCGGATCGATAAAATACCTCCGACGTCAAACACATACATGGCCGGGATAAATAACAGGAAAATGACAGCGGGGATTACCAGAAAAAACCATGCGCGTTTCGATTTCTCGTCAAAAAACATTCCCTCCATGATTAAGATTATCAATGGGATTGTAAGCGCAATTTGTTTACTTAGCATTCCTCCGACGGCGCAAAGACCGCACATGATAAATAAAAACAAACCTTGTCTCTTTTCTGAGTGAATGACCAACCGTCCCTTAAGAAAAAAACATAATGCGGCCAAATAAAATAATGTCGCTAGGGACGTAAACCGCTGAGTAATATAAGTTACACTTTCCGTTTGAATGGGATGACTGATAAAGAATAAAGCGCAGACCGCGGCTATGATAATACCAGCTTCTTCTTTATATAATTTTCTTATGACCGGTGTTTGAAAGATTAATCGAATCAACTGAAAAACTAATAATGCATTGATCAAATGAATAAGAATATTTACAACGTGATATCCAAATGGATTTAAACCGCTGATTCTGTAATTTAGTGCGAATGTTATATATGGAAGGATCCGCGTTGGGTGCTGGCCTGACGTCCACAGCGACGATAACTGCTCGGACTTAATAAGAGGATTGTTTACAATTACCGGGTAATCGTCAAATTGATATCGGGAGTTCAATGCATTAGCATAAAGACATATTCCCAAAAGGCAAATAGCCGAAAGGATCTGCGAAATATTTAGGGGGAATCGGGTATTATGCATGATGATTAAGGTAAAAATTTTTTCTGTTCGTCACCCGTTGGAATGCGGCAGGTGTTTCTTTTTTTGAACCAGCGGTAACGTCGTCTGGCGATGAATCGATAAATCCAATCACGAAAAAGTACGGGTACAATCGAAAATACTGAAAAAAGTTTCCAACCACCGCCGAGGTCGTATAAAATATCCAGTACCGCCGTCGACGCGTACTTTAATTCATTATTCTGGTTGAAATAAATAATGTTCCAGTCGTCAGTATTTTGAGGAAGCTGTCCGATTTTTTCTTTGGCTGTTTGCCCTTGAAGCGGAGCAAATAAAAAAATATTTTTTGAATCGCGTCGAATAATCCAATCAACAAAGGTATTACATAATCCACATACCCCGTCAAAGAAAATAATCTTCTGTGAATTACTAATCATATGGTTCATGTCCAATTGAAAAAACGTAAAAAAGGAAAGATAAAAAGAAATATTTTGGCATGTTTTAACTTAGAAAATTAAGTGATTTAATATTACTATTTACGACAAAGCCTGTAAAGCGATAAAAAGAAAAACGGCGGTTTACCACCCGCATCCTATAGAAATTCCCCCCTGACATGATCAAAAAAAGGCAAATTTTCGGCTCAAAATTCATACAAAAAATACCAAAATTTACGGCTCCCTTTATTGTCATTGACCAAATATGTGCTATACTCCCACTATCTCAATTAACTCTGTTCTTTAAAATGTTCTTAAAATTTTAATTTTTGGTAAACTCTCCGAAAGGTGAGGACGCAAAGCCGTGAGCCTAAAGCCCGCAAGGGTATGGTTGTCTGGTTGCCGTAAGTTGTTATATATTAATAACTTCCGTTAATTTATGTCCCTCATCCTTTTCTTTGGAGAGGGTTTTTTATTGTCTCCTAACCCTAAGGAGGGACATAAAATGATTCGAAAATATTTGATTATCAGTTTGTTGACGGTCTTATTTGTGATGATTGGCGATCACCAAACCGCGAAGGCTACCACCGTGAGGTATTTTATTTCTGTGGAGATTCCTGCCATCCCGGGATTTAATGTGTTTTCTGATGGAACCACTCTCAGAAATCATATGGCAAGGAACACGGATCAAGGCTATGACCAATTTGATGAAGTGGAAATTCGCGAGAACAGGACATTTCTCGTACAAACAATAGTCCCGCGTTAAGTTACTTCTTCTTCAGACTCTTCAGAGGAATATGAAACGTATATGTTTCCCCTTCCTGAACCTCAATATTATTCTTTATTTTTATTACAGGTAGATGATCCGGCGGTAATGAATTCACATCAATGACGAGAGAATGTTGTCCTGGGTTAACATCATAAAAAGTATATACTCCTTCGAAATCGCTAGCCGTGGCTTCCCGTCCATCCATTTTGATAATGACTCTGGTTACTGTTTCTTCACCATCTTCATATAGCCCATTATTATTTTCATCAACAAAGAAAACACCAAATATTCCAGAACGGGCCGTAAAGCCAAAATCGACCGTATATGTCTTAGTGTGCTCGATTTTGATATCTTTCATTAAACTGGATTCTAAAGAATATCCCTTCGGAACACTGTCAAAGTTAACACCTAATTTAACTTCTTGGGCGCGTATTTTGCTTATGTAATATCCGCGATCATTCGTCTTAACGGTTTTACGGCCGATTTGAATCTCAAGTCCTTCGATTCCAGGTTCCTCAGGATCTTGGACGGAGTTGCGATTAATATCTTTATACGCTGTTCCACGAATCGTCGCTGATGGATCCCAGCGGAAAATTGTATCCCAGCTGGTGCGCATACCAAAACGGACATCCGCGTCATTATAAGCGGCACGGCTTGGATCTTCCTTCCACACATTGCGGATACTGCCGTCCATAAAAATTTCAATGTCCGGCTTAGGCCTATAAGTCAAACCGATATTATGCCGCAACGTATCTGTTCCCGATAGAAAACTAAAATCTTCGTCGGTATTTTCTTCGTCACGGTACGTCGTACTTAGTCGGCTTGATAATTTCTTTCCAAAATTATGATCATAACTTAAGCCGGTATTCATGACATTCGGGTTAGACTTTTGACCGGTTTCAATTACATGCACCCAGGAATAATCATAATTGGTGAAAAAATTTAAATTTCTAATAATCGGAAATCGGATACCGGTACTTAAACTGCTTCGATCATAATCTGAGGCCGGGATTTGTTCAAATCTGCTTCTCTGGTAATTGGCGCCGACGAAAGTCGTCAAATTAAACCCATTATAAATTTCAAAAGATTTAGTTAATGTTGAATTGGCTCGTTTTGACTGATGCGGTGACACCAACTGCGGGGTATCAGAATAAAAAACAGAATTACTCAAATTCAGCGTATCAGTTATAGGCAGCCCATATACGGTACCGAAATCAAAATTCAGTGCATCCGGGTCGTGCGGATTGGATATGTCCCGATTACGATAAACATCCAAATTCGACGCTAGTTGATACTCCTCCGGAAAGAATTCAAACACGATGTTTCCGCCCACCTCACCCGCTCCTGATGGACGGGAGGTGATCGTTGTAAATCCTGGCTGTAGGTCGCGAACATTTAACCGCAAGAGAAGATCATCCTGTTCATACTTTGTTAGTAATAGTTCTCCAAAGTCTTCTTCATCCCAAGCACCTTCGAAATGTGTATCAAATACACCGACTCTATTTTCTGCCTCGACGGAAATAACACGCTCTTTTAAACTGTTCGAGCGCTCTTCTCCGGAGCCGCGGGCAAAATTGACAGAATAATTATTCAGCTTATCCGGAAAGAGAGTGAATCGGCCGGCTTCAATATAAGACTTTCTAACTTCAGTAGCTCCTTCCGATACTTGTAGGAAAACCGCGCGGTCTTGGCCTTTTAAATAAGTAAAAGCAACATTATTATCCGCCGCATAAGAATCAAATAATATCCCCCGAAATGATCTTCCTGGAAGCGAAAGATCAGAAAACCGTTTGGAGGCATCCCATCCGCGAATTGAATAATTTTCGAAAGGCCCAAAGTTGGCGTTACTTAATCCAATAGTACGTCCTGTATTCTTAATAGCAGTTGGATATTTAAAATAATTGAATGACGTGTCAAAAAAACCATGCGGTGTTTCTCCGTATGTACCCACCCACTGATTAAAACTCATACTGCGCCGCTGTAAATCAGGAATGCTGTCTCCTATATAATAGCTGTTCCAGTCATTGGAATAACTCACTCGAAATGGTTTAACATGTTTTTCCAAGCTACTTTCCTGCAACTCAAGCTTCGACACCTTTGGTTCCGGTAGTACCCCTTTAATATTAAATGTCCAGCGGCCCTGATTATCCCACACATTGAACAGCGTCGATCCTCGGCTTTGTGCTGTAATTTGAATGCGATCGTTATCAATTCTAATAACGCTAATCACATCCTGGTCAAAGGCCATATAACGCGTGATTTGACTTCCATGTAAAATAATTGATTTACTGAACTCAATCTCTAAAACTGTTCCCGGTTGCTGGCTCCACAATTCGACATTCAATTCAATTATGTCACGTGCGATGGTCTCTTTATTCGTCGCGGCCAATCGTTCATCCTGTTTTGATATTCTCAGTCCTTTACTGCGCTGATAAGCTGAATATGTTGATTCACTTTCAACTGATTTCTTCTCTTTTGACGTAGGTTGAGCCTGCGGCACGGGCATCTTAGTTCCAGATGCGGCGGGAATAAATACTTGTCGATACTGTTGAGGCTCTTGACTCGTTGAACTTAATATATGAATTTTTTCTTCTTGCGCGGCCCTTTTTGCTGCCGGCGACTGTTTCTTCCTGGATGGCTTGCGGTATTTTTCAAGAATTGCATCAACCTTTTTGGTATGAACAACTTCGTAACGTTTGGCTTGCGTTTCCGTTTCAGCCGTTTTTACTTCGACTACTTCCGGATCAACTTCGTCAACAATGTCTTGACGTGATGGCGGCGGGAATAAGGGTTCTTCCATTCCGATAGTCACTTGATCCACATGGTCAAGCATTTCCTGTAATCCGGGGACAGAAGGATCAATATTATAGGCTTTTTGATAACAGATCAGCGCCGACGGGTAATCGCCATCGTAATAATATTTTGTGGCTAATTTAAAAAAATAATTTAAGGATGTGCTGTGTTCGGTTAAGGGCGGGATTTGTTTGGCTAATTCAGATGGTTCGCGACTAGAGCGGTCGGCCATTTGAGCGGCCTGTATATAAAATTGAGCTTTTAGATAATCTCGTCGGTCAAGAGCGGTTTTTGCTTCGGATATGAAAGATTGGAAAGAATTATCATTCGCTCCATATGCTAGTGAAGCGCTGACTAGATTTAGAATTAAAAAGCAAATGAACACCTTGGGTGGCTGTTTCATGATTCTCAATGGCTGATTGTTTGATCGACATTCTTTTCATCAATCGCATTGGTCGAACCCTCCGATTTATTTTGAATGACATATATTCAAGGGTTTTTAAAAAGTGTGACCTATGCCTGCTGCTGTTCCCCGTCTAGTCTCTAACTGCAATCATATTAAGTTGTCCGGAATCTGACTTGCTGAAATCTATTTCTTTAATGACACTATCACCATCATCGAGATCGAAGGTAAGGACCATTGTGTAATTTCCAACAGCTAGCTGATCATTGACTTTGATTGTAAAATCAGCGGTGTTTCCCGGGGTTAAATAAATTTTTTCGATTTCTCCCCGCTCAATCGCTATCCCTTCCTGATCCGTCAAATAAAAAATCCCTCGAGGAAATAAAAACACATCCCCCTTATTTGTAAATGTTCCTTTTACCGCTTGTTCTTCAATTTTAATATTATCTATCGTGGAGGTCTTGTCTCGGTTGACCGTTTCCACAAAAAATAAAGATCCTAAACGGGTAACGATATTGACACCCGTATTTTTTGTTCCTACTGCACCCCCCTGTTCAAAAAAAAGCACTCCGTAGTGTCCGCCTTTGGCATCTTCAGGCACCTTAATTGTAAAATCAATATCCCGTTTTGATTGTGGAGGTAAAGTTACTATTTGTGGTGAAAAGGTGATCCAACTAGCCATTGAATAAGGTGATGTTCCAGGTTGGGAAAAATCCTTTTTGCCAGTAAAGGGTGGAAGATAAGTAAAATCCTGCCAATAAATTTTAACATTGGCTGTGGTGCTCCCAACATTGTGCAGTGCCATGGAATCAACAACTGTTTCGCCGGGAGTAACCGTTAAACGCATACGGCTTTTCTCCATCAATAACTGAGCAGATGCGTCCTGCGTTACTAAAAAAAACAGACTAAGAATTAAAAATTTTTTTATCAAGATGAAATAATGGGGGACAATCCGAAGATCGTCCCCCATCCTTAATTAATAAGATTAATCGAATGTTGCTGTAACAGTTAATGTACCGCTGTATGTTCCAGGATTATCCGATGCTGTGAAAGGAACTGCATTCCCTTCTTGCAATAACGGATCTCCAGTTGCGATCCCGACAGCAAAACGCAAGAAACCGTCGTAATCTGTTTCATCGATACCGCCGGAGGTATTGGACTGTTGTAAAGCCTCACCGCGGATCAAGTTTACTGTTTGGGCGCCGCCACTACCTGTAAGAACTTCCATGTAGGCGATTGTACCGCGACCACCTAAACCTGTACCATTATTCAACCCACCATTTGGATTGGCTGTATCGGTGTAGGCAAAAGCCAAATCTGGAGAACCTGCACCGTTAGCGCCGACATCAATAGCCCAATAATAATCAGGCAAGAAGATGCCGTTATCAACGTCAAGAGTAAGCAAACCAAAATCAAGAGCGTCAAATCCTGGAGCTTGTAGTGTGAAAACTTCAGGCGGTCCTGGATCAACTTGGCTGACAGCGAATGTCGCGCCGTTTGATGCAGGAAGTTCCGCATCAACAAAGAACTGTACTTGCGCGTAAACCGGAGCAACGGTCAAACTTAATCCGGCCAACACAGCGACTAGTGATAAAAATAATTTTTTCATGTTAATTCCTCATTTTAATTTGTTAAATAACAATAAACCTGCTTTTCAGCAAGAACGATTGATTAGTACAGTTTATTTTTCCTGGCACCTCCTTTTTATTGTCCTATCGATTAAATCTCTCCCAATGTAAACACGACCGAAGTCTTATAATCTCCGGCCTGCATCCCCTTGAATGGTCGTAAACGGTAGGTCACTTTAAATTTTACCGAAGAACCGTTACGATCTGAATAATAGAGCGGCGTTTCTCCATTCCTTACGGGACTAAAATCACTACTCTCTACCCTTCCCGCTCCACTCTCCATAATTTCTTGCTTAACCGTGAAGTAATCTTCCGCAATTTGTTCACCTTTTTCATTGGTTAACAAATCCTGGGTATTCTGACTAACACTATATGGTTTACCCGTATTAGAATTAACTGTGACAATCACTTCTTTATATTGGGGTTCTGAGTTCGGTAATAAACCTTTAAAACTCATTCCTCCCAACGGAAACTCAGCTAACAATTCAAAAACCGGTTCAATTTCAACTTCGAGATCAACTGGAAACGTTTGATTATAAACGTCTGATTCAATCACATAATTCATTTTTCCGATAAAATGACCCGACTCGGAAGATTCCTTGCCTTCATTCAAATGAAAATTGATTCGAACATCATCCTTCTCTGCGTCAGAGGAATAAAGTAATGTTCGTTTGCGGCTAAGCGGAGAAGCTTCCGTTAAATTTACTTGACCTTTCTCGCCGCCGATGAGAGATATGTCTAACAAATCAGCATCAAGAAACTTATTATCCTCGTCGGTTGGAAACTGAACAATTTCTTGATAAACCTTTAACATGTTGCCCCTATTCCCTTCAAACGTTAATCGAAAATAATCATCTTTATAACTTTTTCCTCCGGAACGTAAACGAACAACATCTGTTCCTGTGGACGTTTCCGTCCGAACATTCAAGTCGGAAGAAATTTCAAGAAAGGCGTTTAAAATTACTTGTTCTTGAGAACTACCCCCAGAAACAGGACGAAGCGTGTAAATAATCTCTCCGGAAAAATTACCGGACGTTTTAATCTTTTCTGGATTAACTTGATAAATCAGCACAAATGAATCGCTAATACCATTATTACTCGACGTATATACCACTTGCTCCGCGTAACTTAATTGCTCCACATTTTGTAACTCAAGGGTCCCGGAGCTGCTTGAACCAGGTAAGGAGGAAACTACAATCGCATCAAAATCAAGTGTTTCACCGCGCTCATTACGAAAAGGTTCAACAATTCTTTGTGAAACCTGATATTGAGTTTCTTCGGTAGAGGTTGCCCGAATCCTTACTTCTTGATTTTTTGTGGAAGGCGAATCTACGCGCCCGAAACGAATACTATTACCACCATCCACGGGTGAAACACTTAAAGTTATTGATGCAAAAGCCTGATTTGATGTGGCTATTATAGTAAGAAAAAACCAAAAAATGTAGAAAAAATTTCGGAAAGATTTTTTTTGAGAAAAGTTGTATTTTGTTATGTTCATTATGTTTAAGCTTCAACTGGTTAGATTTAAATACACTTTAATAATAAATGTATTCTAATTAGACAGGAGTGTTATGTCAATAAGACATTCTAGGACATACTAGGACATGCACAGGGATAGTAGACTTGTGGAAAAAATACACTTAGGTTAGATATTCTCGTAACCTTTCTAAAAAAGTCGTTGTGGAATACGAATCTATGTATTTGGTAGCGCCGGCAGCCATGCATTCGTGCTCCGCGTTTTTGAGTTGTTCTTTGACTGTTAAATCAGAAAGATCCGCCGTTTTAAGACAAGAAAATAGTATAATCTTCAGATTCTTCAGCCGATCAAAACTACGCAAGGCCAAAATGACTTCTTTGGTTAGCGAGCCGTCCAATCGAATATCGATAACGACAATATCCGGTAGTTCTTCATAACATCGTTTAATTAAGACAAAAGCATCCTCGATAATAGCCGTTTTATATCCGAGATTTTTTAAAACCATTTCCATTTCCTGCATAACCGTCAATATTGCTCCAGAGAGAAAAATTTTGATATTCTTCTTCGATGGATCGGACTCCCGGATAAAGCTTTCAATTTTACTGAGCAATTTTTCACCATCAAATGGTTTAGCCAAAAAGTCGTCCACTCCAAGAGCGCGGAATGAATATTCCATGTTGGAACGGGCGGTCAAAATAATCACCGGGATACTCGACGTGGTTTGATCATCTTTAAGCAATTTATAAAACGTAAATCCATCCATCACCGGCATAACAACGTCCGTTATGATTAAATCAAATGGACTAGTCTTGACCTTAGCCAATCCTTCTTTTCCATTGTAGGCCACCTCGACGATATAGCCGTTTCTTTCCAACTTGCGTTTGGCCATACCCACTAAATCTTCTTCATCGTCAACCAATAAAATCCGTTTAGTCGCTGTCTTCGTCATATCCATCTCCCTATGAAATTATAAAAGACGGGGCCTACTAAAAACAAGACATTTAATTCATATTTAAAATTATGTTCCTGACCGCCATCAGCTCCGCACTGGATGTTTCAAATCCTAAATCAAGCGACTGTTGCATGTCCATCTGTGCTTCGCCCTTTCTTCCAAGTTCATAAAGGACAATGGCTCGATAAAAAAGAGCCTCGCTATTTTGGGGATCAAGTTTAAGCGCTAGACTATAATTTTGCATAGCTTGTTCATTTTTACCAAATTCATGATCGACAAATCCAAGGCCTATGTAAGCCCGGCTGAATTCCGAATTAGCTTGAACAGATCGCTCATAATATTGCCGGGCTAATTCAAACTGTTGGTTAGATTCATAGATGTAACCCAGATTATAAAGAATACGCTCATTGTCAGGATCGATCTTTAATCCCGTATTAAAATCGTCGACGGCTTTCTCAAATTTTTTTTGTTTAAAGAACAGATTGCCTCTATTGTAAAAAATTTCCGCCCATACCTTTTTTGTTAAATCCGGATAATCGGCGGGAGCATGTTGATAAAGGGCAGCGGCTTGATCAAAATCAGCCAATGCCTCATCATCTTGATTCAACGAAGCATAAGCTAATCCGCGATTATTATAAACGCGGACGGCATTATCATTCATCACTAATGCTTGATTAAAACAATCAATGCTTTTCGAAAATTCACCTTGTTCTAAATATGCCATTCCCAAATTATTCCAAACTCGGACTTTATTCGGCGCTTTTTTTACAATATCAGACCATAAATTTATATCCGTTTTCCAGATCATGTTTCTTTGGAAAGTCAAAACACCGAGCACACAAATAAGAACAGATATCAGTAAATATTGATGTTTCTTTACAAGATTCAGTATCAGAAAATTTATTACTAAAATCAATCCCAGCGACGGTAAGTACATATGATGTTCAAAAATCACATGCGGAATCGGAATAATGGTTGATGTTACGGATAAAGTAATAAAAAACCAGCCTATTCCAAACGTAATAAGCCTATATTTTCGACGACAGATGATGGCAATGCTAACCAATGCGATTAAAAACAAAAATCCTAGAATTACTTTAGGTTCAAACAAATTATTTGAAACCGGAAAGTCGTAATCCAATGTTTGTCCGACGGGAAAAAATAAAAGCCTTATGTATGTTGGAATAACTCGCGACTGGGTTAAAAAATAGGTCTTTGTATTAATAATGTCCAGCTCATGTGATCGGGACATATATTCACGTCCGATAATTCCAGACCAATTAAACTGGAAAAAAGATGGAATGATCAGCAAAAGAAGCGCCGGAACAATTAAAAGCTTCCAGTTTTTTTGAATTCCATCCTTCATACTCGACGATATGAAGAGCATTTCCATAAACAAAACGGTGATCGGAACCGTAAAGCAAATCTGTTTGCTAAACATACCTAAAACGGTAGCTACGCAGAATCCGGCGTAGAAAATCAAACTTCCCTTCCCGTTCATTAACCGTCCTTTCAAATAACAAATAACCGCTAACAAATAAAATAATGTCGCTAAAGATGTAAACCGCTGGACAATGTAGGTCACTGCCTCCGTCTGAAGAGGATGTACAAGGAATAATAAAGCAGTAAATAGCGCCAAAGGATACACACCGATGGTCAACTCATCTCTAATTTTTGGTAAACGTCCGACGAGAAGAATCAGCCCGTACACTAGGAATCCATTGATAAGATGAATAAGCCAATTGACAACATGATAACCAAAAACATCAAAGCGATGAAAATGATAATTGACGGCAAATGTCCAAAAGGTAATAAATCTCGACGGATGGCCAATCGCGTAAAAAAGAGATCGGATGTCTTTCAAGTCTCTGATCTCCTTTTTATTAACGATATAGGCGTAATCATCGAAATGAAAACTGGCATCAAAGGAGTTTGAATAACAGGCAAAACCTAAAACGGAAATTAAAATAAACGCGGAAATGTGTTGGGTAACTGAAATTTTGCTCATTGTATCATTCTTTTCACTTGTTCAATGTCATTTTCATCGACGGGGCTACCCAGTTTTTTTGCGGTCATTAAATCCTCCAAAGCCTGTTGGTACCGTCCAGCCATATAATATAAATTTGCGCGTCCGCTGTATGCGTCACCGTAATCTTTATCCCATTCAATGGCCTTATTATAATCAATTAACGCCGCATCATATTGTTTTAGCTGAACTAGAACACCGGCTCGGTTCATATAGCTCGGCGCTGAGCCAGCGCTTAACTGAATTGCGCGTGTATAATCGTTCTTTGCCTTTTCAAGCTCTCCCTTCATCTCGTAGACGATACCGCGATTATGGAAAATCTTATAATCATCTTGTTTCATTTTAAGCGCCTGGTTAAATTCGTTCAACGCCAAATCATATTCACCTTTCATAATATAAGATGCACCCAGGTGAATATATGGACGAACTTTTCGAGGAGCTTTTTGTTTGATATCCTTCCAAAGCGTTGTTTCATTTTCCCAGACGCGGTTTCGCTGATAGGCTGTCCAGCCCAGGACGACGATGATCAAAAAAATGCAGATTGCATACTTTCGCCGCGATTTAAATATTTCCCATAGAAAGAAATTCACGGCGAACAATAATCCGATGCTGGGCAAATAACATCGGTGTTCAAAAATCACCTGATAAATAGGAATAATCGTCGATTCAATACTCAGCGTTATGAAAAACCAAAGAATCCCGAAGGCCATGATTGGACGACGCCTCAGATTCACGATTGCAGCAATTAGCGTCGAGAAAATAAAAATCATCCCTCCAATTACTTTTGCGTCCCAAAATCGCGTGGAAAGAGGAAAATCATAATCTAGCGTTTGTCCGACGGGACAAAACATTTTACTGATATACAAAGGAATCACTCGGAATTGAGTCAGCATGTAGGTATAACTGGTAATGATGTCTCCTTCATGCGACCGGGATTCTATACGCGCGTCAAAAAGCCGGCTAAAATCCCAGGAATGCAAAGTCGGTATCAATACTAATAAACCTAAAAAAATCATAATCTGCGGCCACCGCGGCTTCCATTTCTTTCCCAAATCCAAAAAACAATATTCATACAGCAATACACAAATCGGCAACGTTAAGACGATCTGTTTAGTAAACATACCTAATACGACGGATAGAAATGAAAAAGTGAAAATTATATTTTTGTGTTTCCCCGCGGTCAATCGCCCTTGAATATAAAAACATAAAGATAAAAGGTAAAACATCGAGCCCAACGAAGCAAACCGTTGCGTAATATAAGTGACGGCCTGCGTATTCATAGGATGGCAAACGAACAAAACCGCCGTCGACGTAGCCAACCACTCCCGATAATCAAATTTTCTCGTCGTCAATGTCAACAACACCAGCCATCGCACTAAAAGACCATTGATGATATGTATCATGATATTGACGATATGATAGCCGAATACGTCCAGTTGATGGAAATGATAATTTAAGGCAAAGCTGTACATACCTATGAATCTCGACGGCTTTCCTAAAGAATTCCAAATATCTTGAACATTTTGTATGTCTCTTATTTTGAGATTCTCGGTGATGAAAAAGTAATCATCAAAATGAAATGAGTAGTGAAGTGTCTGCGCATATATCACCAAAACAGAAACGGATATCGTCAAAAGCGCGATAAAGTGCTGAAGTATTCTTGGCATAAAAATTTCTCACGTCCTGCGGTTACGGTAAAAAAACATGGTAACGAAATATTTTTGCTATATCGTTTAAGCCAATTAATTTGTATAACTGGGATAAAGAGACTCCCTTTTCTAATAAACGTTTAACAAAGGTATTTCTGATTCTCCGACGATTAATGTATGCAGGCAGGCTTGGATGATCAAAAACGAACTGTTCATTGCGTTTTTCGATGTTCTTTACTATCTCCAACAATTGATAGTCCATGGGGATTATTCTCGCATAGGAAGTATTTTGAATAAACGTTTCAACGTCGATCGTACGCGCCTGAACATTAACATGTTCCCACTTTAAACGGCTTAACTCCTCGATCGTCAATCCGGAACATAACAGAAAGCGAAATATCATCCGCTGCTCATCATTTAGCTTCGTATCTATTTTCTCAATCTCATCTTCCGCATAAAAAAGCGGAATGCGTTTTTTGTAATCTTTAAGAAAAGGTGTGTGCAGCGTCGGGTTGTCATTCAGCCAACCTAAAGTGATCGTATACTGGAGAATGTCTCTGACTAAATATAAAGTGAAATTAATTAAATATTCTCGTCGAGGAAACTGCTTTATCAAATTCTGTTTATATAATTCTATGCTTCGCGGAGTAATTTCCCTTAAAAATCTGTTCTTTGATATATGTTGATCTAAAAATTGTCGAAAGTGATTTAGGGCTGACTTGAAACGCTTAAATGTTTTGGGAGGATGAACCTGTTCACAAAAAGAAAGATATCGTTCATAAAACATATCGACGGTGAGAGTGAACGGATCATATTTAAGCGCGCTGGTTTCTAAGGAGAGTTCAATGGACTTTAATTTTTCAACGGCGGCTTCATAGGACTTTCCGGCATTTTTTTGGAAACGTAAACCATTACCGAAAAACTCGACGTAATATTCCCCGTTAATCTCTAAAATTCTTCCCATAAATTGGTCATGACATTGGTGATTGGAATGAAATTTGGATGGATTATTCACTCAGCGCTTCAATAAACGCTTCGACAATATCTTGATCTAGCTGTTCCTTCATATTACGCAATTCTATACTCGCCTGTTCCACGGTCATCCGCCCGCGATAAGGCCGGTCCGTCGTAATTGCGTCATAAATATCCGCTACCGTCATGATACGCACAAGTGGTGAAATATCCGGAGCCTTCAGCCCGTCGGGATAACCTGTACCATCGAGCTTTTCATGATGATGGCGAACGAGGTCGCATAGATGGCGTAAGGACGTAATTGGCTTGATAATCGTTTCACCGATTTCCGGATGACGCTTCATCAAAATCCACTCTTGATCCGTCAGCGGTCCAGGTTTGATTAAAACCTCGTCGGGTATTCCAATTTTTCCAAGATCATGCAGACGCGCCGCATCCCGCAATGTTTTAATATCACCTTCATCCAAACCGATCTTTTTCGCGATCATGACACAATATTTTGCGACCCGATCCAAGTGCCCTCGAGAATAACGGTCTTTGGCGTCGACGGCCAAGGCCAATGCTGAAATGGTTTCAAAATACGTTGTTTCAATATCTTGACTAAGAAAAGAATTCTCGATGGCTACCGCTGTCTGCGAAGCTAGATTAAAAAATAAATTAATCTCATCATTATCAAAGGTGCCATTAGGTTCACTATGATTAACAATCATCATTCCTTTAACTTTATCTTTGACTAATAATGGTGAACAAATAAACGCACCTTCGACAAATTTTTTGTAATATTTCGACGAGAATTCCGGAAGTGGATCTTGAAACACACGCGGCCCTTTGATCTTAAGAATTTCTTTTAACTTCGAGCCCTCAATCACTTTTATAGGACGAACAACTGCGTTCTTGTCGATTTCCTCACCGAAGGCCATTTTCATCACCAACTCCGAATGATCTCTGTCGAGAATCAAAATAATACCGGACTTTCCGAACAAAGCCTTGATAACCGTTTCTAAAATAAGCTCTAGAAAACTGTCAATATTTTGCATACTGGATATGCCATGGCCTACTCTAGACATGACCGAATGCAATGTTTTCTTGGATAATTCAAGGCTCCGAACATTCTCTTCCAGACGATCCGTAATCGCCTTAAAAGATTGAGCTAAGGCGGTAATTTCATTTTGCTCACTGGCTAATTCATCCACCTTTTCCGGAGTCAGCAACCGCTGTAAAGCTTTGGAATTGGCCTTATTTAAGTCAATTAAGGACTGAAGAACCCGGCGCATGGAGCCATACCCTAAGGTAACGCCGCAAACAATAAAAATCAAAGCCACATTGAAGGATGCTTCAGAAATCTTTAGGGTTCCCGTCGTCTTAAAATCCCAATAAAAATAGACGAGAACAAGCATAGGTTGAAGAGACATCAGAAGAAACAGAATAGTGAATTTACGCATGATGGATGCGTTTTCGATGGATCCGGTGATTAACCTTTTAGAATCACTCTTTGGCATACATACCCCTATATAAATGTAACATAAGAAATATTCTACTTCAAAAAAGAAGTAATTCCAGTAGTTATCCCAATTTTTAATGGGAAACTATTTGTTTAACCTCTTAATCGTCTCAAATAACTTTCGGGCGGCTAATTGGGAAGTTTCATCCCATTTGAGGAAGAATGTAGGATCAATATTTGACTTATAACAGATGCTTAGGACGGCCAATTTAAAATCCTCAAATGAAAAATTCACAATCGTCTTAGATAGGTCAGGGTAAAGTTCCGGATTTTTGAAGAAATCATCAGAATATTCTAAATAGTAGAATAAAAGAGCTAATGAGGAGGTTTTTTTCTGCTGCAATTTTATCTCATTCAAGAAAACATCACCGCTACGGGAACGATTCATTATTTCATAAACCTCGAGAGCGCCTTGTGTAATTTTATCTGAACTTAAGGCTCGAAAATAAAATTGAAACTCCGGATCGGTGCGCATTCTTTCAACAATTTTCGCGATATCATTTATTGTAAAATCTGGGGGGATTTGGTACTCAGCAGCCGTCCTCTGAGGATTTTTTTTTGCGGCCAGCGGCGCAAAAATGACAAACAGCACAAGGACCGGTAAAACAAAAATCAATGCGTATAAACAAAATTTAAAAACCCCTTTAAGAGTCATTCTTATTTCCTTTAACTTCTGAAATAAGCTTACCTTCACTGTTAAATACTTTTCGAAGAACGCGTATCCCTTGCTTATAGGTGTCTTCAAACGCCATTTTTCCGTCGGGATGGTAAATTTTGTTGATCCCTTCTTTAACTCCGGTTTTATAACGCTCCTCGGTCATTAATTCACCCGTATTATAATAACTCTGGCTTGGACCCTCATATTGACCATTCCTTATTGTCCAGCGTTGTTTGAGTGTCCGATCCTGATAAAACTCTTCCAACACTCCGTCGCTATTTTTATTCGTATACCGACGGGATGTCTTTATGTTTCCATTTTCAAAATATTCTGTTGAATGACCAAAAACCCGATCATTCATAAAATCCTGTTCAAGCTTTAACTGACCGTTTTCATAATACTCACGACTCAATCCATTCTTCATATCATTTTTATATGGAGTTTCCGATTTTAAAACTCCGTCAGCATAAAATTCCTGAGAAACCCCCTCAAGCACTCCGCTTCTGAAGGTTGTTTTAATTATGACGCTACCGTCCTCACTATATGCCGTTGTACTGCCGAAAATCTGATCGTCTTTGAAGTTGGCCTCCCATTTTATTTGGCCATTTGGATAAAAAATCTGAGATAAACCTTGCCGTAGCCCTTGCGCATAATTCCAGTTGGCCTCCAAATGCCCGTCTTTATCCCACTGCTTGACGGCGCCTTGAAGTCTTTCATTCTCATAATGGGCTTCATTCTTAAGAATTCCATTGTCAAAAAACTCTTGGCTTAAGCCATTTAACTGGCCATTTTTAAAATCCATCTTGTATTGTATAAGCCCATTTTCAAAATAATATAAATTCGACCCGTCTAATTCGTCAGCTTTATAATATTCTTTCGACTTCTGTTTGCCATTTGGAAAATACTCGACGGATTCTCCTTCCAAAAGACCATTTTTAAATTCCTTAACGAAATAAAGTTGGCCTGAGTCATAATAACTTTTTAGCGTTCCGTCGAGCTGGCCGTCTTTATAATGACCCTCCGTGATCGTCTTTCCATTAGGATAAAATGTTTTGCTCACGCCGTTTAATTGACCCTGTACATACTCTCGCTGCGCTTTGAGAGCGCCTTCAGGATAAAATTCATCGACAATTCCGTCGCTGACAGGCTGTGTTTGGGCGTAAAGCGAATGGGAAAAAAGAAGTATCAGAAATAAAAGTATTAAAACTTTTTTCATGATGTTTACGCAGGATAAGTGTGGTTAATGACCGATTCAGTAAATTGTGTTTGAAGTCACTGTTGAAAAATGGCGGAGAGGCAGAGATTCGAACTCTGGAAGGGTTGCCCCTCAACAGTTTTCAAGACTGCCGCTTTCAACCGCTCAGCCACCTCTCCGACATTTTTACTGAAATAGTCCAAAATGGTGAGAATCTAAGTCACCGTAAATAAATCTATACTAATATAAGTATAATTCAAATGTTGTCAACGGATTTTTTGCCCAGACTAAGCTAATCCAACCATTTTTCTGAGCCAGTCCCAACTATTTATGACATCCTGTGTGCAGGCTTGCACAAAACCGGGGAAAGTCCATTTTTGAAAAACTAAATCTAAAAGCAGAACAATGAGCAGAATGTTATAAAGATAAATTAAATTTATGGCCAACAGATAAGTGGGTTTTAAAGGTGTTTTTTCCTGATTTTGTAATTCCTGGGCGAGAACCAAAATGTGCATAGCCGCAGTAAATCCGGCTAATAAACTAAATTGATGATCCATCGATTGATCTTTGATCAACACACGTACAATATAAAAGATCAATAAAACTAAAATGGTGAAAATAGGCGTCGCATAAGCCAGCCATTTATCTAGGGGGGATGTAAATTGCAGTAAATTAGAAAGGACTTTGTGGCCTAATTCAAAAAATCCCCAGAACTGATAGAGAAATAAGAAAATAAAGACGAAAAGAACCGCGCCGTAAACAAAGGTGGTCGCGAAAGCGTCGGAGTAAACGATCAGATGATGAAAAAAAGTACGGCTGATGCCAATCGTGATAGGCAATAATATAATCGCCAAAAGTACTTTAAGGATTGATAAAATAAATTTAAACATTCATCCCTCCTGTTTGGGAGCCGATACCTAAGTGCGGGTAATTTTCTCTAAACCGCCCATGTACGGACGTAATACGTCGGGGATAATCACTTCCCCGTCTTTGGTTTGATAATTTTCAAGAATAGCGACCACGCATCGCGCTAAGGCGACTCCGGAACCATTGAGGGTATGAACGAATGCTGTTTTTTTGGAATCTATGCCTTTATATCGGATATTTGCTCGACGGGCTTGAAAGGATTCAAAATTTGAACAGCTGGAGACCTCCAGCCACTTATCCATTCCGGCGGCATGCGCTTCAAGATCAAAACATTTGGCGGCAGCGAAGCTCATATCACCGCTGGCCAGCAATAGCACTCTATATGGAAGGTTTAGTAATTGAAAAATTTTTTCGGCGTTGGCGACGAGTTTATCAAGCTCTTCATAAGAAGTTTCCGGTTTCACAAACTTGACGAGCTCAACTTTATCAAATTGATGCACTCGGATCAGCCCGCGCGTGTCCTTACCATATGAGCCCGCTTCCCGTCGGAAACAACTCGTATACGCCGTATAATATATCGGAAGTTCTGTTTCCTCTAGCACTTCATCTCGGTGAATATTGGTTACCGGCACTTCCGCCGTCGGGATTAAATACAAATCATCATCCTTCAATTTATACATATCTTCAGCCATTTTGGGAAGTTGTCCAGTTCCCGTCATAGAATCCGCGTTAACCAATACCGGCGGGAATATTTCCGTATAACCGTGTTGAGTCGTATGCACATCAAGCATAAAATTGAACAATGCGCGTTCAAGACGCGCTCCAGCTTTTTTAAATAAAATAAAATTCGCTCCGGAAATTTTAGCCGCGCGTTTGAAGTCAATAATATCGAGACTTTCAGCAATTTCAATATGCGTTTTAGGTTTAAAATCAAATTGAACCGGCTTTCCCCACTCTTTGACAATTTTATTTTTTTCGGCCGATCCGACGGGGACGGACTCGTGTGGGAGATTTGGCAGCCCGATTAATACATCTTTTATTTTATTGGCCAGATCTTTGACTTCTCGCTCTAACTCATCAATCTGAGAGGAAACAGTTTTCATGGCCTCAATTTTTGGTTTCGGATCTTGTTTATTTTTTAAAGCCGCGCTGATTTCATCATTGGCCGCATTTTTTAAATTCCGCAGATCATCTAATCGCACAAGTTTTTGGCGATAAACATTGTCATCTTCGATAATTTGGCTGAGATCAATTTGAATCTTCTTGGCAGCTAATCCGGCTTTAACCAAATCCGCATGATCACGGATTAATTTTATATCAAACATAAATGACTCTTTTATTTTTTAGGTAAATGTTTATTAAAAATATCTTCGATTTGATGAATTAGCACTTTAGAATTGATTGGCTTACAGATGTAATTATCCACATTACTTACATCGAAAATATCAACAATATTTCCTGGAGTCGCGCTTCCCGACAGAAAAATAACCGGAATGTCCTGCGTTTCCTGATTCGCTCGTAATTCCTTACACATGGTCAAACCGTCCATATGCGGCATATCATAATCCGAAAGGATTAAGTCAGGTTTTTCGGCGAGCGCTAAATGTAAACCAATTTCTCCGTCGACGGCCGTCAGGACTTTACATCCCATTTTCTCCATCGTTTTGGCCACTAGCTTGCGGTCGAGAGGATTATCATCGACAATTAATACCTTATGGTTGTTAAATTTCTTAGGCGGGGCAAATAAATTCTTTAAAAACATAGTTTCCTTGTCGCAATTGTTGTATGGGGTAAGTATTAAAAACTTTAACTTTTATAACATATTTGTTTATGGAATTAAAGGACTTTAAAATCTGATTCCGGCATACACCGCCTAAGTCATCGTCAACGATATCAGTATCTGAACAAAATTCGCCACAAATTTATCCGGCGTGTACCCGTCGGGAACATGGATCTGCGGATGATTGACATCAACGATCAAGCCCAGCTCATTATGGTTTTTAACCAAATGATAATTAATCAAATTTAAATACTCCTCGACAAATCTAACATATCGTTCATCCACCCCATCTCGACGCATTTGCCCGGGAAGGCCATGAAAAATACTAAGATCTTGCAAAATTCTGAACTCTTCGGTGACTGTACCATTAACAATTTTTTCATGAAACACAAGCTTACCGCCTTCATATTCATTCGTTTCACTGAAGAGAATTCTCTGCCCCTTTACACCCGCAATCGTATATTCATGCTTTTTTTCCACAAACGTCCTCAGCTTCAATAAATTTTCAATGAAAGGTATTCTAAAAAACGGCCCTAAGCCGAACGGATTTTCCTGCTCCGTTTTGGTATAAAAATTATAAAGCCCGCCTAAAGGACCAGCTTCCGGCGCCGCCGGCTCTATTTTCGGAAACTGACTGATTAAAGTCTCTTCAAATTCCTTGCTAATCGGAGAAATAATTTTCTCAACCTCATTATAACGCGGGAACTTCACGACGATTTGATTAAGCTCATCTAATAATTTAGAGAAATCTTTAAATAACTTTTCGGAGGATTCTTGTAAATCCTCAGTTTCCGCATAATTCTTGATAATACCGGTGATATCGCTTAAAACAATTTCTAATTTTGCGTCGGTTTTTTCTTTAAAGTCTTTAAACTCAGCTTTGAATTGCTCTTTATCTTGCAGATTTTTATTTAATTCCGAGGAAGCCTCATTGACGACTTGAGAGATGAGTTCTCCAAACGGTACACTTGTACCCGTTGTACTTTCGGCGAACGCGGAGGATGTGTTGAGTAAAATGATACTAAGAATGGCCAATAATTTTTTCTGAACTCTTTTCATACGCTCTCCTTAAAACATTTAGTTGTATTAACACTGTCAGCGTAAATCTAAATTCCAGTCATACTTTAACCATGGACTGGTGGGGTCACTCAGTAATTTTTGATACCCGACATTAAAATCCTTCATCTTCCTATCTGATATGTTCTTGATCCAAAACAGCCGTCCCAATAAATAATTCTGCCCTAATTCTTCCCATGACTTGAAGGATGACTGCAGCTTATGTGCCGCGGGCATGATAAGACCCCACGCCTCTTGTTCCGTGAGATAACCCGCCATAAAACCCCAACGGCATAAAGCAATATATCTTACGAAATCCCACGCAATAACACTTCTTTCTTTTAGCGTACCGCCATAAAGCCGGACAACATCACGTTTATTATGAAAATTTCCTTCCAGAAACGTTTTAGCGGCCACGAAAAATCCGATATCTTCAAATTCCGCTAATTCTTCTTCGGGGATTTTCATTAAATCATCACGATGCTGTTCATCTTTTAAAAAGACCAGGACATCGACTAAGGCTGATTGATCCTTAATTTCATATTCATTCGCTAACATATCCCGCCATTTGAGCACATTAGCTTCCGTGCGTTCCATCGGCGCAAGGTAATCATGACGGCCGTGATAGTATTCGATTAAAACACCCGAAGCCGCCAAAGCCCAATTTTGAGCTGGTGTTAATCCTGAAGCAACGGAATATTCTTTCTTATCTTCTTTTCCTTTTTTACCATCGTAATTGACGGACATTTTCATTTTACCGTTTTCTTCAAAAATTTTGTCTTCACGGGGAACGCCCATATCGTTAATCCGTTCGCTATAAGGTTTTCCGCTGATATAAAACACACGTTCAATACCGTTCTTTTTTCCCTTCGTATACTCAATCTCGCTGGACAATTCTCCCGTCGGAAAATACAAAGAAGACATACCATCGAGAAGACCGTCTTTATAAATCGCCCTACTTTCCAATTGACCTTTTTCATTATACGTTTCAAACTTCCCGTGTTTAAGGTCGGCTTTGTATGATTCTTTGGCTTTCAGTTTTCCGTCGGGATGATACCAAACCGACTCTCCGTAAAGCTGACCGTTCGCATAAACAATATCACTTAAGAGCTGGCCGGTTTCGGAAAAACTAAGGACATGTCCTGACTTTAAGCCATTACTGTATTGTTCTTCTCCTTGAAGTTTTCCATTTTTAAAGAAGGCCTTGCTGTATCCATGAAACTGATTATTTTTATATTCTTTCGCTGCCATAATCTCACCAGACTCATAAAAAGATCTTCGTTTTCCTTCTACATTGCCATTGACCGTATCCCATTCTTCTTTGAGTTTACCGTTATGATAGAATTCTTTGTGGTGGGCAATTTTTTGTCCTTTCATATATAAAAAAGAATCATAGCGGGCGATGTAAAGCAGTTTTCCATCGGGGTACCGTTTTTTAACAATAACGGTTTGTCTAAACAGCAATAATAATACCAGCAGAAAAATAACAACCGCTGAAATCAGTACGATTATTTTGGCTTTAAATGTTAGCTTTCTAAATATATTCATTCTTCTGCTGATCGAGATTATAAGTTACTGTTTTGAGGTGATCATGGCTAATTTTAGTGTTTTTGGTACTCTACAATTCAATTATTTTGCCCTAATCAGTTCTTAATTACAAGTATTATTATATATAGTCTAGCATCTTTTTTAAAAAAAATAAGGGCAGCATCTTAAGTCCCAAATGGGATTAAAACACTGCCCTAGATTAGAAAAACGGATTTAGCGAAAACGACCTTCTTCGCTAAATTTTCAAGCAAGAAAATTCAAATTAAAATCAGTAAGGATTGTATTTAACTTTTGATCTTTGGTCCATAGCCGAACATGACCTAAAATGGATGAGGCTAGCAAATGAACGTCAATATATCCCACGCCTTTGTCCATGAGCCTTCTTTGTTCAATCAGAGCCAAAACCTCGTCGTGGGTGGCTTCTTTGACCATCGGCAATTGATTCAATAAGGACAAAATTTCTGCTCTGGGAAACAGCTGTCCGCAAGCTAATTCACCGACAATAAATGGATGGCAGCAAACTTGATCGTCCATTAAGAGATTCTTAAGTGTTTTTTGACCTTGTTTGAGATGCGTCACCCATACGGAGGTATCGACTAAGACCATACTATCTCCTGCGTGGGACGGCTTTAAGCTCTTTCTGAGTACCACCCAACTCGGCGAGCCGTCGGCTACTGGCTTGAGCAATCAAAGTCTTAAGCCCCATCCTCACCAAGGCCGTTTTCTCCGTCACACCGGTCAGATCAGCGGCTTTTGCCAACAAATCATCATCAATATTTAATGTTGTTCTCATGCATACAAGTATGCCTTTCTTATGCATATATGT
>JAGOSC010000061.1 GCA_018062515.1 Candidatus Omnitrophota bacterium | reverse complement strand
ATCAAAACGTTATAAAATAAACACGCCGTATCCTAATCAATAAATCTGCCGATTTTGGTGTCCGTCTGGACAATATGGAAACGAGTCCCTATGGACGATCAATTAAATCCCAAGAAAAATAAGATAAAAGAAATACCCGAACTTCTGCATGTGTCTGGAAGGGCAGGGAAGGCGATCAAGGATTTTAATCTCATACAGCGAGGAGACCGCATCGCCGTCGCTGTCTCGGGGGGGAAGGATAGTCTATCTCTACTGCATGTTTTACGTCACCGACTAAAAGTCAGTCCCGTTAAGTTCGAATTCATAGCTGTTCATATTGATTTTGAATTTTCAGATTTTGATCCCCAAAAGCTCGTCGAATATTTTAAACTGCATGATTTTCCCTACATTATAGAAAAAATTGATTGGTTAAAAGGGGAGAAATACAGCGACATAGATTGTTATTGGTGGTCGAAGAATCGCCGTAAGGCTTTGTTTCAATTGTGCGGCCGGGAAAAATTAAATAAGATTGCCTTCGGTCATCACATTGATGATATTGCCGAGACGATCATTCTAAATCAGTTTTATCGCGGTGAGATCGGAGCGATGAAGCCGAATCAAGTTCTATTCGACGGTTTAATTACACTTATTAGGCCATTGGCTTATGTCCGGGAAGATGCCATGCGCATATTAGCGGAAAAACTCGGCATCCACACGATGGGCCAATCCAAATGCGCCAACGACGATACATCTCATCGGATGATTATTAAGAAGATGCTGCGGGAATTCGAGCAACATAATCCTGATATTGTGATTAATATTTTTAACAGTTTACGCAGAATACGTACTGAATATTTGATTGAAAATAACAGCGTCGGGGCCCAGTCAAGAATTGATGATGATACCATTTAATGAAATTCTTGAATTTTGGTTTGAGGGAATCAGCGACGAGACCTTAATCCAAAAGGACAATAACCCGTTTCGAAAATGGTTTTTAAGCAGTAAAAGTTTTGATCTGGATGCAAAAGCCAGATTCGAAAAATATTTTCCGAATACCGATCTTAACTACGTACCGCCCAGTCCACAAGAACAGTTGGCCCTTATTATTCTTTACGATCAGCTGTCGAGAAATATTTATCGAAATATGCCTCAAGCCTTTCAATATGATCAACAGGCGTGTTTATTAGCCGACGATATGATTAAAAAGGGCAAAGATCTTGAACTTATGTTTATTGAACGGCTTTTTGTTTACATGCCATTGATGCACGCTGAAAATATTCGCATGCAGGAAATATCGGTCCGATGTTTTAAGGATCTTTCCGACGCTGTAAAGAAAAAAAATCCAGAAAACTATCCTTATTACGAAAATAATTTAAAACATGCGCTCAGATATAAGCAAATAATAGAAGCATATAGCCGCTTTCCCCACCGTGATAAAATTTTAGGTCGAACGGCGAATGAGTAAGTTGTAAATGAAAATTTTAAGACGGGTTTTTTTAATCATTACCTTTTTGATGGTTGTGGATAGCAGTATCGCTAGCGTTTGGTTTATGAACGTAATATCGGAAGAGAAAACCATGTCACTCCGTAAAGCTGATGTGGGAGTTATTTTAATGGGTGATATTAATAGGGATTTTACGGACGTTGGGCCAAAGACATATCAGCGTCTGGATTACGCTTTAAAAATTCATCAACAAGGTCTTTTTAAATTTTTTTTATGTGTCGGCGGTGATCGGCCGAAACATCATTTCTTGGGCGCTGAGAAAATGAAAGATTATCTGGTCAAGAAAGGGATTAAAGAAGAAAATATTTTTTTGGAACCGCATTCGTATGACACAAAAACGAACCTGCAGTATATGGTTCCGATTCTGAGGGAAAACAAATGGATTTCAGTGATTTTAATCAGTTCACCGCTTCATATTCATCGTATTAAAAAGAAAAACATGATAAAATGTGTTCCGGATTTAAAGGTGCAATGGACGCCTCATCCGTATTTTGAATCGGACACGCCAATAAATATGATAAATGTTTGGAAGGATAGTCACTATGAATGGATTTCATATCTCGTCGACGTATTGCCTGAACCCATGTATTTACGTCTGGTCCATTTTGTTAGAGGACAAAAATAAACTATGAAAAGAAAATTTATTTTTATGTTTTTTGGAACATGCCTTTTCATAGCGGCGTATTATTTCTTGAGTCAGCCCGTCATCGTCAAACCAAAGGGTTTAATTAATCTAGACGCTGATCAGACGCAGGAACATGAGATTAACGAAGTCATTACTAATCAAGCTGAAAGACAAATTCAGCCAGAACAGGAAATTTCTGAAATTCCTACCCTTGTCCAAAAGAAATTAACTTATGAGGCATACGACATAGATACAAATAATACGATTGATCAGACAATGGCTTATATTACGGAACAGACGGACGGAAAAAAGATTGTGCAGTGGTTTTTAGAGAAGAAGGATTATGCGGAAATTGAAGAATATGTCCTTAATGACCGTTGGGAAACCGAAAGTTGGAGCGCCCGCCTTCCCAACGAAGGAAGCGACTATAAAGGTATTAGAAAAGGAAATACCCTCGAGCTAAGAGGCAAGTTTAAGAATAAGGAGTTAACTCGCCGGATTCAGCTCAATGAAGACTTACCTTTTTATTTTAATCCGAAACTTGGACTGAAAGGGTTTGTCTTGTCAAAGGCGGAAAAAATGGAATTTTGGGGGCTTCGCACCGATGAACTGACGGAATTTAAAATGAAGGCCGAGAAAAAAGGTGTTGCCCCGATTACTGTCGATGGAAAAACGTTTGATGCCTTGAAGATTTACTGGGCAGCGACGGGAATTGGTGAGAAGTTCTTCAACCGCACGTATTATTATCGATTATCGGACGCAGAATTTGTTACCCAGGATCCATCAGATAAATGGAAAATGAAACTCATTGCTGTAGAAACATCCGAGGTTCCCGAAAATGAACAAAGGATTACTTATCCATAAATTCTATAGGAGTTTTCTCTGATGAAAAATACGCATCAAAAAACAAAAATCCTTATAAGCTTTTTACTTTTGTCTTTTTTGTTTATTGCGAATGCAACCGCAAAAAAAGAAGTCATTTTTGAAAGTAAGCCTAAAGACGCTTCCGCCATACCAGCTTCACAACTTACCCCTTTGCTTGATCAGGAAACACTCGTCTATAAGGCAAAATTTTTAGGGATTAAAATCGGCCAGTTCACGTTTCGCAATAATGGAAAAACATTATTAAATAATAAAGAAGTATACTCGTTTGAACTTAATGTTAAGACATTACCGTTTTTTTTAAGAAGTTTTAAGGCTAAGGCACGTTATATTTCGTATATGGATGCTCAAGATTTTGTCGTTGTGCGTCATGAGGAGTATATAAAGGGCGGCACAGTCTTAGAATCGGCGGTTGATTTTAATTATGAAACTAATATAGCTACACATACTAATTTTATTAGTTCACAGACGAAGACAACACCGATTCCCGATAAAATATTTGATGTTTTAAGCGGCGGATATTATTTGCGGATGATTCCGATGGAAGTAGGGGACACCATTGAAATGAAAATTTACGCGGATGAAAAGATTTATGACTATGTCGGTTCGCTTGGCGAGAAAACAACTGTGAACCTTCCATCTCATCGTGATCAGGAGGCGTATTTCTTCAAACCATATTTATTTTTAGACGGAGTGCCATTTAAAAAAATCTCCGGTGATGTGCTTTTTTCCGCCGAACCTTTAAGAAAAACATTGCGCGCGTCCTTAAAGTCACGATTTGGAACGGTGCATGTTATTCTTGATCAAAAAAATAGTAAGCCATGAAAAAAGGAAAATTCAAATACTTAGTTAGGCAGGAGAAACTACCTAACGGATTTGTCAAAATGGTGCGCATGATTGATCATCCCGGCGCGGTCCTAATTGTTCCTTTTATAAATTTAAAAACTATTATCCTCTTAAGACAATACCGCCCGGTATTTGGGAAATATTTATACGAATTGCCCTGTGGAACAATTGATCCGCGTGAAAGCCCATTGGTTTGCGCCAAACGCGAATTGATTGAGGAGACGGGATATAAAGGAAAGAGGTTCTCCAAGTTGGGAGAAATTTATCCTGCGCCCGGATATACGAATGAAATCATTTATCTTTATAAGGCCGATCAGCTGACCGTCGAGCAAGGACAGAAGGATGACGATGAAATTATTTCCATCCAGATGGTCAACCAAGCTGAGATTAAATCGATGGTCTCCCGCCAAAAAATTAAAGACGCAAAGACGCTTTGCGCATTAGCCTACTGCGGATGGTTGTAAATTATATTTTTATAAACTCCTCACCTTAAACCATTTACCAAAAACAGAGTTCCATTCCAAAAATATACTGTGTGATTTATTTCTTTTTTGCTAAAATACCCCCTAGTGTTTTTTTATAAAGAGGAATGATCATTAATCAGTTATGGAGATGAAGAAATGAGAATTCTATTAGTCGAAGATGAAAAGAAGATAGCTAGTTTCATTGAGCGCGGGCTAAAGGAACACCACTATACAGTTGATGTCGCGTATGACGGTGAAGAAGGTCTTTATCAAGCCGAAATCAATCCCTACGATTTAATTCTGCTCGACATTATGCTTCCTAAGAAAGACGGCGTGACCATATGCCGCGAATTAAGAAATCAAAAAATTAATACACCCATTTTGATGCTGACCGCGCGCGATGCTCTTAAAGATAAAGTTTCCGGGCTAAACGCCGGCGCGGATGACTACTTGACCAAGCCATTTTCTTTCAGTGAATTACTCGCCCGCGTCCGTGCTCTATTAAGAAGAGAACGTAGCGAGAAAGTGGATATGATTAAAATCGCTGATCTTGAGCTCAACATGCTGAACCATCAGGTCACCCGTGGTAAAAGGCAAATTGCTTTGACCAGTAAAGAATATGGCCTGCTCGAATATTTAATGCTTAATGCCAATCAGGTTGTGACCCGTACGATGATTTCTGAACATGTATGGAAAGAAAGTTTTAATAGTTTCACCAATGTGATTGATGTTCATATCCGGTATTTACGAAACAAAGTCGATAAAAATACAGATAAAAAACTCATCCATACAGTCCGTGGCACCGGTTATATTTTAAAAGAAAGTTCCAAATGAGCGGTCCAACATCCGCAAAAAAGAAGCCCCGCCGTTATCAGTCCATAACCTTTGAAATAAGTTTTTTATACAGCTTTATTCTGCTGATTATTCTCATCATTTTCAGCGGTTTTTTGTATGTCATCCTTTTCCGAACCGTTCTTATCCAACAAGATGATGAACTTGAATTAGTCGCTACAAATATTAGCGCGTCCATCAATTCTTATCTCGAAGTTAGAGGAGAAGAGGTTGAACCGCTCAAATTTGCTTTAGAAAATACGATTCAGGATGAAAAGAGGCAGCCCAGCCGTTGGTGGTCGGGCAAATTTGAAAAACGTTGGTTTAAGCAAGTTCAAAAGCTGGACTTAAGTGATTTTTATATTAATTTTATTTCTATCAACCGGGCCTCGCTGGCCCGTTCTCCGAATATTCCTGACGATCTTATTGATCAGTTCCGTTCGAACGTGGATTTGACGAAACTTGGATCACCCACTTACCAAACCGTCGATTATGCCCGAAAGAAAATACGCATCATCAATTATCCTTTTACATATAAAGGCGAAGAGAAGTATATTCTTCAGGTTGGGACATATCAGAAAGAAATTATCGGATTAATATTTAGTTTGTTAACCTCTGTTCTCATCAGCATTCCTATCTTTCTTATTCTTACCAGTTTTATCGGAAGAGTGTTTGTGCGAAGAATTCTTAAACCCGTCGAGAATATAGCGTCCATCGCGCGAAAGATATCCTATGAAGATTTGAGCGCTCGTGTCGAAACAAAAAACGTTTATAAGGAAATCCGATATTTAATCGATGATTTTAATGAAATGATTAACCGCCTCGAACAATCGTTTGCTTTGATTGACGGGTTTAGCTCACATGTGGCGCATGAATTAAAAACTCCGTTAACGATTATCAAAGGGGAAACTGAGCTCGCGCTCATGGAAAAACGTTCCGAGGCAGAATATAGAAGCGCGATGAAAATTAATCTTGAAGAAGTTGATAGGATGCTGCGCATCATCAATGATCTTCTATTATTGACGAGAATTGATCATAATCCTCAAATATTTCAGTTTGAAGATTTCGATTTTATTTCTTATTTTGGGGAAATTGTCAGTCAAGTCCGTATGTTAGCACGGTCGAAATCCATTAAAATCAAATTTAATTTGCCGAATACAGTAGAAAATATCACCGCCGATAAAGTGCATCTCAGACGGCTATTTTTTAATATATTAGATAATGCGATGAAGTTTACCCCTGAAAATGGAACGATTGAGATTGAATTGATCATTTCAAAGAGCGATTTCTTAATTAAGGTTAAAGATTCCGGCTGCGGAATTTCACCAGCAGATCTTCCAAAAATATTTCATCGTTTTTATCACAGCGCCAAGGATGGCCATCATAGCCATGGCTTGGGGTTAAGTATTGCCCAGTCGATTGCTCGATTGCATAAGGGATCTATTTCCGTCAAGAGCCGGGTAAATCAAGGCGCAACATTCCATATTTTTCTGCCCCGATCTTTGGACAACCATGCTCAAATTCCTTCCAAGAATTAATTAATTCTAATTTAATCTTCCGTTAATCTTTACTCTCCTATACTACTTTTCGTAAACGACTTATCCAATTATGTTTAACTTTTGAGGAAGACATTATGTGGACTAAAGAAGATTTACAAAATTTGGTTCAAGACAGGATGAAAGAATATCAATTTGTCGTTGTCTCGAACCGTCAACCGTATGTACATGTGTTCAATCGCCGTAATGTTGAATGCGAACGCGGTGTCGGCGGGGTTATCTCGGCTTTAGACCCGGTGATGCAGGCTTGTCATGGATTGTGGGTAGCCTTGAGCGACGGAGATGCGGATCGAAAAGTCAGCGCGCCGCATGGTAAAGTTCAAGTTCCTCCGGAGAATGCCAGTTATACATTGAAAATGATTTGGCTGAATAAAAAAGAACAAGAAGGCTACTATTATGGTTTTTCTAATGAGGCCCTTTGGCCGTTATGCCACATGGCCTTTAAACGACCGATCTTCCGTCAAGAAGATTGGGAATATTATCAGCGGGTGAATGCTAAATTTGCCCAAGCGATCCTGGATGAAATCGGTAATCAGAAGGCGTTCATATGGATTCAAGATTATCATTTATGCCTGCTTCCAAAGTATTTAAAACAAAAGGCGGGCAATCAAATTATTACTGCGCATTTTTGGCATATACCATGGCCCAGTTATGAAGCGTTTCGCATTTGCCCACAAAAAAAGGAAATTCTCGACGGACTATTAGCCAATGATCTTCTTGGATTTCACACACGTTATCATTGCAATAATTTCATGGATGTCATCGACAGGGAAATTGAAAGCAAAATCGACCGTGAAAATATTTCCGTGATACGTGGTGAGCATAAGACGCTTGTACGCCCTTATCCTATTAGCGTCGATTTTCGTGACATTGAACAAAAAGTGAATTCAACGAAAGTAAAGAATATAGCCGAGGCATTGATTCAAGAACATAATTTGGCTGATATGCGGGTCTTGGTGGGGCTGGACCGTATTGATTATACGAAAGGAATCCCTGAAAAATTATTAGCCCTGGATTATTTACTGGAACGTCACCCGGAATTAATAGGAAAAATTGCCTTTCTACAAGTTGGTGTTCTCAGTCGACTTCATATCCCTCAATACAAAGCGATTAATGATGAAATTAATGCGTTGGTAGAACAGATCAATTGGAAGTACGGAACATCTTCATGGAAGCCGATTATTTTTGTCCGTCGTCATTTTTCACTTTTCGAACTTTTGGCTCTATATAAGATCAGCGATGTAGGCATTGTCGGCTCTCTTCACGACGGGATGAACTTAGTGGCGAAAGAATATGTGGCCAGCTGCACAAATGGTAAAGGCATGCTTGTTTTAAGTCAGTTTACTGGTGCTGCTCGAGAGCTAACCGACGCAATTTTAATTAATCCGTACGATCGTGTCCAGTTTGGAGAAGCGATTTTTACCGCACTTCATCTTCCGTCGGAAGAGCGTTTTAAAAGAATGGAAAAAATGCGTGATGTTGTCCGCAATAATAATATTTACCGGTGGGCAGGAAAAGTGATTTCAGATTTATTGAAATTTGAATTTAAAGAAACCAGCAATAATACACAACAATCCTATGGATTACTTATTTGAGTCTTTAGACAAAATAAAAGAGGAAATCAAAAACAAAGAACTTTTTTTGTTTTTGGATTACGACGGGACCTTGACACCCATTGTGGAAACGCCGGATAAGGCCATTCTTTCCAAAGAAGCCAAACGTATTTTGGAACGCCTTACCTGGGTCGCCGGATGCCGTGTAGCCATCGTTAGCGGCCGGGGCTTGGAAGATATTCAGGAACGCGTTGGGCTTAAAAACGTCATTTACGTCGGAAATCATGGTCTTGAAGCTAAATGGCCGACGGTCAGTTTTAAGGCGATTGTGGGCAGTGAAAATAAAGAGATCCTAACCCGTATCAAAATGGAAATTTTCGAGGAACTCACTAAAAATAAAATTGATCATCTTCTTATCGAAGACAAGAATTGTACCTTAAGCATACATTATCGTCTGGTGGATCCCAAAGACATGGCTGGTCTAGAGGCGATGTTGAAAAAAATTATCGACCCGTATGTGGTGAAGAAAAAAATCAAGGTTGGTTTAGGGAAAAAGGTAGTAGAAATTTTACCGCCCGTCGAGTGGGATAAGGGAAAGGCGGTTATTTGGCTGTTGGATGATCAACATTATCACGCGGAGAATCATAAGATCTTACCTATTTATATTGGTGATGATCTGACGGATGAAAGCGCATTTAAGGCGTTGGAGGATCGGGGAATCACGATTATGGTGGGAAATCCAAAAGTTTCTTATGCTAAATATTATTTAAATAATAGCGATGAAGTTCTGCAATTTCTCACGGAAATTGAAAAAATAATGTAGTTGTAGGAAATAAATATATCGGTCTTTGTTTATGATCACATATGCCGCTTTTTCATTTCTTTATCCGCCGAATCACTTTCGTATATCCCTTTCCATGATCATTCCGAAATTATAATTTTGTCTGAGTTTTGGGTATAAGTTGTCCGACTTTTCCAAAGCATGTTATAATAGCCCGCAAACTTTAATAATAGATATATTAATATGACTATTAAACGAACAATCATATTTCTTCTTAGCGCCATATTCATTTTGGGTTATGGTTTATACTTCATTTTATTTACTCCTCAAGGATCCGACATAGCGATGCACCAAGTTATCAAAAAGGATGCTACAGATAGTATTGTTACGTACGAATCCGTCGAGGGAGATTTCGTGACGGGAATGCGTTTTCGTCACCTGCGGATCAGAAATTGGAATGAACTTCCTAAACATAGTGAATTGAACGTCGAAGAACTATATGTTAAAGCCTCTTCATTTAGAGTAAATAATTTAGATATCCAAATTCGTAACGCCCGCTTGAAAATGCCATCGTCGGAAGATATTGTCGTCAATGGTTCGTTGAGTCATGGGGTTGTCGATATTATTTTGCAGGCTGATTCTGTAGATGTGGATGAATTTGCTAACAGTTTTTTGAAGCGTCAGAGCGCGAAATATTGGCCGACTTTAGTAAAACAATTAAACGCGACGATAAAAGGCAATTATAAAACTCCGACGATTGCCGGAAGTTTGACAATAACTGGTTTAAGAGAACTTTCAGAAAAAAGCGAACTCAAGATTCAGGAATTCCGCGTAAAGGTTAATTCACTCAATATTAATGGATTAGACGTCCGGATTAATAACGCGCGTTTGCGGCTTCCGGTTTCCGATCCTATTGTCATTAATGGTTCATTCAGGTCCGGAGTTTTGGACGCAACTGTTTTTACGAGCTCACTGGATGTGAGCGAAATTGCCGGATATATGCCTAAGAATTTTCATACACGGTACTTACAGGGTCTTGTTAAACAGTTAGACGTACAGATATTGGGCCATTACGAAAAACCGGTCTTAACCGGAAGTTTAATGGTGGTTGAGCTGGATAATCGCCAAGTGACGTTAAAAGAAATGCCGGTAGAATTTAATTTAAAATTTAAAGGTCTCTTAACGAATCCTCAAATGTCCGGAGACATTGCCGCGACGGAAGGTAAAGTGAGCGCGAAAAGGACGTACTTAAAATTAAATCCAAGCGAACTTTATTTTTCCGATGAGCCAAAAAATCCAAGACTTGATATTAAGGGAGAAACAAAGATCGGAAAGACGGTTATTTACGTTGCAGTCGGCGGAACGCTCAAGGAGCCCACGATTAACTTATCATCGGATCCGTATCTCCCCGAACAGGAATTATTTTTAATGCTCGCGACGGGAAAAAGATGGGAAAGCCTCGATGAATCTATGTCCACGGGAACTGTTTCTCCGCAATTAACAAAGGATTTGCTGGAGTACATGTTTTTTGGAGGGACTGGAAATAAAATGGCGGAACGTTTTGGAATCACGGACATTTCGTTTAGTTTTGATGCCAATCGTAAAGGAATCGGAGCGACTAAAAAGCTTTCCGAAACCGTTGACGTAAAATATGAAGTACAAAATGAAACGGATCCGGATGCGCCGGAGGGTACTAAAGGAACTGTGACACAGAAAGTCGGGAGCGAAATTCAAGTGACCAATAAAGTCACTTTGGATATTAACAAAGAATTTAAAAATACGGACAGTACTGAGTTGGATCCGCAAGACGTAGGCGCTTCGGAAATTTTAATGAAATATAAAGTTAATTTTTAGGAAGGCTGTTGTGAGGTTTAATCCTTTAAATAATCATAAAAGAAACTACACGCATCCGTCGGAACCGCAGTATGTTTGTCTCGATTATCAATGCCAACAAAAACCGGCGAGAAGAATTACCATTTTTACATATAATATTGAATTTGCCAAGAAAGTGAAACATGCGGTTGAATTGATTAAGAATCAGCCGTCTTTAAATCGGTCCGACATTATTTGTCTGCAGGAAATGGATGTCGATGGGGTAAAGCACATTGCCGATGCGCTTCAATTTAATTTTGTATATTATCCGGCGGTTAAACATCCTCAACATGGACGGGATTTTGGTAATGCGATTCTTTCCAAATGGCCGATTGCGGAACATCAAAAAATAATCTTGCCGCACATCAAATTAAATAAGTTGCAGAGAATTGCGGTCATGGCGAACATACATATAGGAGAATTTAAGATTTTGGCTGTTAGCGTCCACATGGATGTTTGGTTGAAGACGGAATATCGGACGCAGCAAATGAAATCGATCATTCAATCTATTCCGGACACGGTTAAATATTGCATTATCGCCGGGGACTTTAATACATTGACTAAAAAGAATTATTTTGCCACCATTGATCCTTTGATCCATCACGGCTTTGACTTAGCGACGAAAAATATTGCGTGGTCTTATAAGCATTGGTATATTCTTAACAAGAAAACGTCATTAGACCATATTTTTACCAAAGGTATGCGTTTGGTAGAAACCGATAAAGTTCTATCTAAAAAACCCAGTGATCATTTTCCGATTTGGGCGGAATTAGAATTCGATTCGCAATTCGGTACGGTCATTTAAAAAATTGTTCAAGGAGAGTTATGCTGGAGTGGATTGGTATTCTGATTTGTTTGCTGCATGCGGGATTTTTTTCTGGATTAAATCTCGGCTTTTTCGGCGTGAGCCGGCTTCGTTTAGAAATTCAAGCGGATGTGGGTAATAAAGACGCCATACGAATATTAAGTTTACGCAAAGACGCGCACTTTTTATTGGCTACCATACTGTGGGCCAACGTTTCAGCCAACGTACTTTTAGCACTTATTTCTGATTCTATTTTGTCTGGTGTGTGGGCCTTTGTTTTTTCAACATTTGTCATCACCATGCTTGGCGAAATATTTCCGCAGGCTTATCTGGCCAAACACGCTTTAAGGTTCAGTTTTCTTTTAGTCCCGATCGTCCGATTTTATCAAAGCCTTTTGTATCCACTCGCTAAACCCACCGGTATGCTGCTCGATTCATGGCTCGGGAAAGAAGAGATTATTTATTTTCAAGAAGAAGAAATCATTCACATGCTCAAGCGCCATGTGCATTCCGGTCACACCGACATTGAACAAATGGAAAGCCAAGGCGCGGTGAATTTTTTTGAATTGGATGATATCAAGTTAAGGGACGAAGGAGAGATCGTCGACAAATTAAGTATTATCGCCTTAGAAGCCAATGAAAAAGGTTTGCCTATTTTTCCGGATTTTCAACATAATTCGAGCGATCCTTTTTTACAAAAACTTCATGCGTCGGGAAAAAAATGGGTTATTATTACGGACTTAAAAGATAAGCCGCTCGTCGTTGTCAATGCAGATGGATTTTTGAGAGATGTCATATATTCAAAAGAAGGAAAGAGTATATTGTCCTATTGTCATCGGCCGATTTTAGTCACGGAGCCGGGAATTACTTTGGGCGAGGTGGTTTTTAATTTCAAAGTCCGGGCAGAACATTCCGAAGATGATGTCATTGACGACGATTTAATTCTGTATTGGAAAAAAGAAAAAAGAATTATCACCGGCGCGGATATTTTGGGGCGATTGCTGCGTGGTATAGTTAAACGCATTGAACGGGAAACTAAATAAGAGCGGGCACGATGAAAAAATTATATCGCGTAAAAAAAGGCCATAAAATCGCTGGTGTATGCGCCGGGTTGGGAGAGTATTTTCTCGTCGATCCGGTGTTTTTTCGTTTGATCTTTCTGATTATTATCTTTGGTTTTGGAATCGGCCTTTTAGTCTATTTAATTTTGTGGGTGGCGACACCTTTAAATAATTTCGTGGAATTATCCCGCCAAATTAAAAGGCTGTATTTATCGGACAAAGACAAAAAAATCGGCGGTGTCTGCGGTGGGTTGGGCGAGTATTCGGATATTGATCCGGTTATTTTCCGTATTTTATTCCTCATTGGAATATTCATCGGCGGAATCGGCCTACTCGCGTATTTAATTATGTATTTAATCATGCCTAAAAATATCTACCAAAAACCTGATGAGAAAAAATTTATCCAGCACATTGATCCTCACCAGACGTGAGATCGAAAAGATAATCCAATTTAAAAAAGCTATCGTCGCCGTCGAAGAAGGGTTTCGGCAGTATGGGTTGCAAAAGGTATTGATGCCGCCCAAAGTCTACCTTGATTTAAAAAAATATAACGGTGACTTTAGAGCCATGCCCGCCTATATTGAACAATCACAGAGTTGTGT
>JAGOSC010000116.1 GCA_018062515.1 Candidatus Omnitrophota bacterium | reverse complement strand
CGTGCCGTATAGCCACCATCCACCGGATAAAACCCTCCGGTCGAACTTGAGTTCGAATCCCCGACAACTCAGACCATTTTAGCTAATGGTCACCGTCGGAGGGTTCACATCAAAATAAAACGGGTAGAAGGGGACGGAAAGCGAACCCTACAACCCATTGAAATACAATTACTTATAAAAATCTATCGCAAACGTAGCATGGGAGCGCTGATATCCATAGGGGAGCCAATCGACAATACCCGACCTTACAATAAGGGCATTTTATCACAACACCGGCAAAAATCCAGCAAAATGACTATTCCTCAAATGCCATTCCAACCAACTAGTCACAAAACAAGAAATTTTTAAAAGACCATGCGTTTTTCCTATCCAGACACAGATTGGGATTTTCTTTGAAGAAAATCTGATAGTTTTTGAGCGGTGTCCAGTCGGATGGTGTTGATACAAAATTCCCCAAATACGGCCGGGCAATTTTAAGAATATAATCATACGGGAGGTCATCCGGCATACATACTCCCTTTTGCGGATTTTCTATCATCCACATCACTGCTGAAACCGCACCGATGGCAACCTGCAGTGTTGTCGCATTTTGGTGCGGAATAAGCCTTCGTGACTCTTGAATGCTAAGTACGCTTCCAGTCCACCAAGAATTGTATTGATGCCCCATAATCAGAGCACCGAGAATATCATCTCCTTCGGTAATTTCATCACTCATAATCCTTAACTGTTTTTGAAGATCATAGTTTCTGCATCTCAGTTCATGAAGAGATGTTATTGTCTCATTGCATGGCATATACGCATAATGCACTGTTGGGCAGTAAACTATTTTCCCTTTTTCTCTGACGGTAAGGTGGTCTGAAATACTTATTGCTTCTGCATGACGTATCACCATTCCGATTATTTCCTCATTGGGAACCCACGATCGAACCCATGTATTCATCCCCATTTGAGAAAGAAATATCTGGTTTTTGCCGCCTGACGGCGGAAACGTAGCAAATAACGGAATATCTGTTTCATGGGTGCCCCACCCCATCTCTGCGGGAGCAATCCCCTCTTCCCTCAAACCCTCAATACTCCATGTCCCGACAAACTCATTGTATCGCTTAGACTTGTCCGTAATTTGCGTATCGTGTTCGCTTATGTGAATAACTTTAACATTTAACTCTTTCGCTAAACGAGAAAATATTTTTTCTCTTAAGCATTTTTTGATTTCTCGTTTTCTTTTTTTCTCAACGATTTTGTCTTCCAATAATTTCTGAGCGATATCAACCAATCCTTGCTTTGTAAAATGAGATATGAGCCCCGGATTAGCTCCGTGATCGATAACAGACGTCGTCATTGATCCTTTCCATCGGGATGTAGCTTTTTGTATTCCTTTTTGACGATAGTAAAGAGACTTTTGAAATGGGCTTTTATTGTGAACGTCGGCGTATGGATCCCATTCTTCCACTGAAGTATTTATATACAGCACTTTGTTCTCATGACACCAACTAAGCATCTCGATACAATCGATATTCCATGACACGTCGATTATAAGCCCGCCAGCCGAAACATGTTCCGAGAGAACTTTGGAGATATTAAGCGGAGTCATTTTTTCTTGGACAAACTTTATGCCGCGTTTAATCCATGGCAGAAGTTCTTGTTTTTTGTCGATAAAATCTACTATCGTGATATTCTTATACGGTAGGGAAATATTCTTGAGAAGAACTGGTAGAAGGCATCTGGCAACCGACCCGAATCCTATTATCAAAACTTTATTTTTAAATACCATCATATCATTACCCTCCTTTTTCATGATTAATGACCATAAAAAGAAACATCACGCATTATGTATACGCAATATTTCTATCAAGAGAGTAAGATTTTAGGTTGCAACCTCCTTTTTGTTATCATGATTGAGTTAATTTTACCATATTCTTCTTACATAAAAAAGATATTTCGCTCAATTGCTATAGGTTTTCATTGAATTTTTTTATATTACTCTTTTAAATTCACGTATATAAACATCCCTTGTCATCACACTCTGAAATCTATCATCATCGCTTATACTAATAATATCTTTTTTATTTAAACAATGGGAAAAATGGTTCATCAAATACGTTTTTAAATTTTCACGATCATCACACATATATATCTGCCCGCCTGCTTGAGTAAACGATTTTACTAATTTCACAGCATCGTATTTTTCGTCACACATGTCTTGATATTTTAATCCTGAATCCACAAAATATATCCTAACATCTTTCTGTTCCATAAGATGGAAGGCGGCGTAACGTATCGCAACCCAACAGGTTTCTGGGTCGTTGGAGGCGATCACGATCCCGATCTTTTTGTTTTCTGCATTTTTCACAAGTGATACTCCCCTGCCGCTTCTGGCTGATAAAGTATCTTTTCAACTTTCAGCTTAGCGATACCCGCAGGCACCTTCCACTCAATAGCATCACCCACGCTGTATCCAAGCAAGGCGGTGCCAATCGGTGCTAAAATCGATACTCTCCCTTGACTGGCATCAGCCTGATCAGGAAAAACCAATTTATAAGTTATTTCTTCTTTTGTATTCAAATCTCTTAAATGAACCTCGGAGTTCATCGTAATAATATTGCGAGGAATATCTTGGGATTTTACAACTTTTCCTCTGTCCAGTTCGGCTTCTAACTCCTGCAAATATTTCTCTTCTTCTTTTCTAAATTGTCTTGCCACCAGTATCAATTCCCGCAACCTTCTCATATCATTGTCAGTAATATAAATATTTTTTATTGCCATTTCTACCTCCTTGTGCTTTTAATAGTCGTTTTCTAAATCCGCAAAGAAAATAATTGAAGTGTTTACACTCATAATAACTTACCCGTCTTCCTTTATAATTTTACCCACCGTTTGATGTAAAGTCGAGAAATCATCCGCATTAGCCAGCACCAATAAAACATCCCCACCTTGTATGACTGTAGATCCAGCAGGGATAACGAATTTATCATTCCTTGAAATTAGCATGATCAGACACTTTTCGGGGACATTCAACTCACGGATTGTTTTTCCGATAGCTTCCGAATTATAGGGCACTATCAGATCTGTCAAATCCGCATCGATACCCTCCACTTTCTCAAATTCAATCGGATACGGTTTCCTGTCCGTAAATGGTGCACCCAGTTTCAGCATCTTCGAAACAATAGGAATCGATGTCCCCTGTATAAAAACTGAAGCGATAACAACGAAAAAGACAACATTGAAATAAACATCCGCCTGCGGAAGCCCAGCTGTGAATGGAAACGTAGCCAAGATGATGGGAACGGATCCCCTAAGCCCTACCCAAGACACCATTATTTTTTTTGGTAAACTCAACTTGAACGGTAACAAACATAAAAGAACGCTCACAGGGCGAGCAACCACCATAAGAAGCAACGTAATCAACAAGCCAGCTCCAATTAATGGAACAAGATGTGATGGGAAAACTAGCAAACCCAGCGTTATAAACATTGCGATTTGGCAAATCCACGCTAAACCATCATGAAATTTCGTAATAAATTTCTTATTTGGAAATTCCGCCTGCCCCAGTCCTAACCCTGCAAGAT
>JAGOSC010000115.1 GCA_018062515.1 Candidatus Omnitrophota bacterium | reverse complement strand
GGAATAGCGGGGTTTGTGTTTGTCTTGACAAAGGAATTGAACATTTGTTTTACCCCTCATTAATCAGGGGTGATAATCCAGTCTGCGACATCGTAATGAATCTCGACAGTGACGCAATCGTCCGTCCTGATTTTGTAGAAAAGATTTTAACCTTAAAAGAAAAATTCCCCGACAAAATAGTAACCGGCTTTAACTGCCTGACCAAAAACGCAAACGGAACTGAAAGACACCCGATAATTGAGCAAGGTGAAGGCTATAATATAAAGTCTTCTGTTGGCGGGCTCAATATGTGCTTTAACCGGGAACAATACGAAAAATGGATTTTGCCCGCTTTGGAAAAAGGAATGAAACGGTTAGTAAATTGGGATAGTGAGGCATGTAAAAATTCAGGCGGGGCGGCTTGTGTAGCTCCTTCGGTGGTTCAGCATATCGGTCTCGTTTCATCTATGGGGCACACCTCAGGAAAGGAAAAGCCGGACGTAGCTGATGATTTTGTGATAGAAGATAAACTAATCGAATTCGATGAGGTTAAAATCAGCCATTCAGAGCCTCCAAAAATAGAAACCGACCATCGCCTACACCTTCCCAACGTAACCCTCGTCACGGTCAACTGTGATAAGATTGATCAGGGAATTTCAGCAATAAGAGAGTGTTTAAAGGGAATAACTTTTGGAGCCGTTAAAATCCTGACATCGGCAAACATTGAAAGTCGGCCTGATCTGCCTGACATTATAAAAATCCCCCACATCCACACCGTAGAACGCTACTCCCATTTTATAACCAAAGAACTTTACAAATACATTGACACTGATTATATGCTCATTGTTCAATCTGACGGCTATGTAAAGAATCCTGCAGCTTGGACGGACGAGTTTTTAAAGTACGACTACATTGGCGCTACATGGTGGTATAACGATAAGAACATTGTAGGCAACGGCGGATTTTCGCTACGCAGTAAAAAGCTTATGCAAGCCGTAGCAACTGACCGTTCAATAGTAAAATTCCATCCTGAGGATCACCACATTTGCAGGACATACCGGCTGCATTTAGAACGTAAACATGGAATCAAGTTTGCACCGGCTGAACTTGCCCGCAAGTTTTCCATTGAAGGCTACCGGCAAAAGAATAAAACCTGGTCCGGGGAGTTTGGGTTTCATGGCGGGGAGGTTAAATTTCCTGAGACAAATCCAGTAAGTGCAAAAATTGCACGCACTCAAAAGCGCAAGCCCGATATTGTAGTCTTTAACCAACCTTTCGGCCTGGGAGACTTCATTTTTTGCCTTACCCTCATGCGCGACTATGTGAAGCAAGGTTACAAAGTGATAGTTCCGGTAGTGCCCCAATACGACAATATCAACAAACATTTCCCCGACATTACCTTTATTAATAAGGAAATGTTAAAAATTGATTTGGAGCGTAAAGATGAGTATGAATTAAACGGAATGAGGGTTTATCCTTTGCGCTGGTCCTATGAGATCACAAAAGTCCCTTTCCGCGATTGCATGAAATCAAAGTACGGAATGTTTGGGCAGGACTGGCACCGGTGGCGGGATAGCTGTTCATGGGTTCGGGACACGGCCAAAGAAGATGAGTTGTTCTACAAAGTTTTAGGGCTGCATGATGGGGCTGAATACAACTTAGTAAATTCCATGTTCCGGTCTGATGCTTCGGGCAAAGCGTTGTTTCAGGTTTCAAATGGCTATAAGAATATTCCGTTGCAGAACATTGAAGGGTTTACATTGTTTGATTGGGGGAAAGTTTTAGAGAATGCAATGACGGTGCATAGTGTTAGCACCTCCTTGATCTACCTGACTGAAATGATGAATCTTAAAGCGAAGGAGTTGCATTTATATTGCCGGAAGCCGGATGAAAAACACTTCAATAACATTGATTATATTTTTACGAAGAAGTATCGGCTGCACTATTAAAGCAATTCCAACCACTTTTAAAAAAAGATAGTATCCTTTGTTTTGTTTTCAATATAGTCGGCTCAGGAATTAGAAGATTTTTCCCGGTTTCAAAATCAGTTACAGAAATAACGCCGACAGCAGGAATGAAGAACATTCCTGGGCCTCTCCTTTTGCTTTTTCGAGGGTAGCCGATCATTGCTTCTGATTTCATTTTTATGCCATTTGGCGTAAGGTCATATTCTAAATAGATTGCCTCTGCAATAAATGAACGAGTAAAATTCTTATTCATTTCAGGCCCTCTGTAAACCTTAACTATAAATTTTCCATTAAGCAGATTTAGTTCCATATTTATTAAGGGTTTAATTTTTCTTTTTCTCCTTCATCATTACTCCCCTCCAACAACTCCTCAACCGCTTTGCTCAGTTCGGAATCCAGGGACTTTGAAAACTGATCTTCAGGATCGTCGAACAGGTTATCGAGGGGGATGATGGTTTTCATGGTTTAAAAGAATAAAGTGCTTGGGCGTGAATTATCGGCTTTAACTTTCTCTTGATTCTTTTCTGTTGTTCTTTTTCTTTAAAAATATTCCAACTAAACTCGGCAACTTCTCGCCCACTACATATATTATCCGCCGGGTTATTATTTCGCGGTATGTACTTTAAGTAAAAATCAATTCTATTGTTTTTAAAAAGTCTAATTCTGTAAGAGATACGAGAAAGCACTTTGTCTATTTCCGGAACCAAAGACCAACTCCTTTCAATTAAATTAATTACCGACTTAGCGTCGGTAAATACCGTAATTGAATTTATATTTTTAACCCCATAACACATTCCTGCTATTTTTAAAGCAAGATAGACTCCATGCAATTCTAATTGGGTTGATCCTATTTTTTGAATTAAAAATAAATACTTCGATCCAAAATTATCAATAATACCAACTGAATTATCGGAAGCGTCTGAATAAAAAATGAGATCGTGCTTTTTCCTCATTTTACATTTCCTCCGCGATCTTACTCATCGCAATTCCATTGTGCTGAAAGTTCTTGATCTTGGCCCACTTACGAATAATTGTATAAACCGTTTGTTCCAAAGAAAATTGACAATTACATTTAATTTTTAAATCAACCTGTTCATTAATTATTAAACTTTTAATATAAGGAGAAACAACTTTGAGGTTAATGGAATTTTTTCCGGCACGGTTCTTTCTTTTTTTGAACCCATGCACACCCCTTCCCTTTGAAATCATATCCCTCGAGTTATCCTTATGTGTTCCTAAGAATAAGTGGTTGGGATTGACGCAATTAGGATTGTCACATTTATGACAGACTAACAAGCCCTTTTCAATAATGCCATTCAGCTTTTGATAAATGTACCTGGAGGATCGAAATATTTTTCCATCCTCAAAATAGGAAGGGTAGTTTCCGTTTTTACAATTCCAATTCCAACAAGTATCAGGCAGCCCAAATGTTATTTTTTTACAAAACCTTTCTGATAGCAGTGCCCTAATATCCGATTCTGTGTGCAATTAGTTAATTTTATGTTGACCTAACAAAAGTAATCATTTCATTCAATTATTCACCTTCCCGCTTACTTTTACTGAAAATAATTAATTTCTGTATGAAGGTAGGTGAATTAGTAGCCAAGTTTGCAGCAAAGTCAGGGATCAATTTAGCTGATGAAAAGAATAAAGAC
>JAGOSC010000014.1 GCA_018062515.1 Candidatus Omnitrophota bacterium | reverse complement strand
GTTAACGATTGCGCGAATAATACAAGCGACGAATGGTCGTTTACAGTCCGGTGTTTCCTCCTTAGAGATTAAGTCGGTATCGATTAATACGCGCACTCTAAAAAAAGGAGCATTGTATGTTGCTATCAAAGGAGCCAATCACGATGGGCATACATTCATTAAACAAGCAATTGAGAACGGTGCCGTCGCTGTTTTGGTTTCCAAGAAAGTAAATGTTAAAGGAATTAGTGTTATTCTGGTTAAGGATACCGTCAAAGCTCTTGGCCAAATCGCGAATTTTTATCGGCGGCAATTTAAGATTCCGGTAGTCGCAATTACGGGCAGCGCGGGAAAAACCACGACGAAGAATATCGTTTCCAGCGTGTTGTCAGCAAAATATAAAGTCTTAAAGAACGAGCGTTCTGAAAATAACTTTATCGGTGTTCCATTAACTTTATTTAAACTGAAAAAATCTCATTCTATAGCCGTGCTGGAAGTTGGAACTAATCAAAAAGGTGACATAGCGTGGTTAACGAAGATCACCGAACCCGATGTGGCTATTTTCACGAATATAGGAGAGTCGCACCTAGAAGGATTGAAGAATAAGACAGGTATATTTAATGAGAAAATTAATTTGGCAAAAGGTTTAAATAAGAACGGGACTATTATCTATAACAGCGACGATGAATATTTAAAAAAAATTAAAGATCTAAAATTAACGTCCCAAAAAATATCATATTCGATAATAAATAAATCGAAATTTCAGGCCAAATCTATTTCCGTCGATAAGAACAATAAAACGCAGTTTAAAGTTCAAAATAAGAAATATACCATCGTCAATCCTGGACAACATCACATCTATAATGCGTTAATCGCTATTATGTGTGCGAATTATTTTAAGGTTGACTATAAGGATGTTCAGAAAAAGATTTCGAAGTTCAAACCAGATTCTAATCGAGGATTATTGAAGAAATATGGCTCCGTTAGGATTTACAATGATACCTATAATTCCAATCCATTATCATTTAAAAGCGCGCTCGACGTTATCAGCCATTTAAACGTCAAGGGTAGAAAAATTGTTATTAGCGGGGATATGCGCGAATTAGGGCGATCATCAAAAATGTTACATCAAAGAATAGCGCATGATATTTATGCGGCCAACATTGACCTGCTCTTAAGTCTCGGGCGGGAATCGCAATTAACCGTAGAAACCTTTAAGAAAATAACAAATTCAGTGCCGGCATTTCACTTTAATGCGCGTGATGAATTACATAAAAAAATAAAACAATTTTGTCACGCCGGTGATACAATTCTTGTCAAAGGTTCTAGATCCATGAATATGGAATTAACGGTCGACTACTTAAAAAAAATACACCTCTCATAAATATGTTTTACTTCTTATCGGAATTCCGCGAATTACATTTTGCTTTTAACATTTTTAAATACATAACCTTTCGTACCGGCATGGCCGCGCTAACTACATTTCTTATATGCGTTATATTTGGGCCGTATTTCATCCAAAAACTCCGGCTGATGAAAATAGGTGAGGTCGCGAAGAGAGCGGACACCCCTGGTTTGGATAAATTTCACGGAAAAAAAGAAGGTACGCCGACGATGGGAGGTCTATTTATTATCGGCAGTATAGTTGTTTCTGTTTTGTTGTGGGGAAATTTATCTAATCATTTTGTGTTGTTAACTTTGTTCACCTGTATTTATTTAGCCGTATTAGGTTGGGTCGATGATTATCATAAGCTTAAGAAATTAGGAAATAAAAGAGGGTTAACAAAAAGAGCAAAGATGATGTGGGAAATTCTTTTAGGTTGTTTCGTCGGTTCTTATGTTTTTTTTAATCCCGGAACCTCGACACAATTAGATTTACCTTTTTTTAAGGATGCTATTCTTAATCTGGGTGTCTTTTATATTCCATTTGTGGCTTTAATTGTGATCGGGACGTCGAATGCTGTTAATTTAACGGACGGTTTAGATGGGCTGGCGATTGGCTGTGTTCTCGTCGTGAGTATAACGTTAGCCGTTCTCAGCTATATTACCGGTCATATGACAATCAGCCATTATTTGTTCATTCCTTATGTTCCCGCAGCAGCTGAATTAACGATTGTTGCATCCGCGATGGTTGGGGCGAGCCTAGGGTTTTTATGGTTTAATTGTCATCCAGCTACCGTGTTTATGGGAGATACGGGATCATTAGCACTTGGTGGAACTTTGGGAGTCATGGCCGTCCTCATTAAAAAAGAATTATTATTAGTGATCATCGGCGGAGTTTTTGTGATTGAAGCGTTGTCTGTTATTTTACAGGTTTTTTCATTTCGCATTTTTGGAAAAAGAATATTCAAAATGGCCCCGTTTCATCATCATCTTCAGATGTCAGGATGGGAAGAATCAAAAATCATTATTCGGTTTTGGATTCTAGCGGTTATTCTGGCTTTGGTGGCATTGACAACATTGAAAATAAGATAATATGCTGAATTTAGAAGGAAAAACAGTCACCATTATCGGAGCCAAACGCAGCGGATTGGCGTTGGCCCGGCTTGTTCTTCGCCTCAAAGGAAATCCGAAAATCTCCGATTCACAGCCCGTCGAGAAAATGGCTCAAGACGACCTGGCATGGATACATCAAAATAATGTTAAACTCGAAAATAATAATCATACAAAAGAATTTATTAGCGGTAGCGATTTTTTAGTTCTTAGCCCTGGCGTTCGCCTCGATTCTGATCCGGTTAAATGGGCTATAGAAATGTCTATTCCTGTATTCGGGGAAATAGAATTTGCTTTTCAATTTTCCACGGCTCCCGTCATCGGCGTCACCGGCAGCAACGGTAAAACCACGGTGGTAACGCTGATCAATAATGTTCTTACTCAGGCAGGATATAAATCCTGTTTATGCGGGAATGTCGGTTATCCATTTTCTGACTACTGTTCCGACGGAAATAAATATGATTATTTTGTTCTTGAATTGAGTTCCTTCCAGCTCGAATCATTAATCCCTAAGGAACATCAGTTAAGAAAAAATAATACAGTGAAAGGATTCAAGCCATTCATTGCTGTTCTTTTAAATTTTAGTCAAAATCATTTAGATCGTCATAAAGACATTACAGAATACTTTGAAGCCAAACAAAAACTTTTTTATAATCAGGGTAAGGAAGACCACGCCGTTTTAAATGAGAATGTGGCTTTGCTTCGCGAATTAAAAGGTAATATTTCTGCTCGGATTCATTGGTTTGGCTCATCAGACAATGACAGTACGCTTAATCCTAATTTTCTAGCCGTTAAAAAAGTCGCCCAGATTTTGAATATTAACGATAAAGTCTTCGACGAGGTTATTCATAATTTTAAGGGTGTGGAGCATCGGATGGAATTGGTGCGGACTTTAGAAGGAATTGATTTTATTAATGATTCTAAGTCGACGACGATTGAAGCGGGAAGCTGGGCCTTAACCCAAATGCGAAGACCTGTCATGATGATCTGCGGCGGTCGGGATAAAAATTTGGATTTTACCGTATTGTCGGAATTGGTCCGGCAAAAAGTAAAAAAAATGTTTGTGATCGGTGAAGCTAAGGAAAAGATTAAAAATTCTTTCCGCGGATGTGTTCAAATTGAAGAATGTCATGAGTTGGACGAAGCCGTCAAATCAGCTAAAAATCAAGCCGGCCCTGGGGACTGTGTGCTATTAAGCCCCATGTGCGCAAGTTTTGATATGTTTCAAGACTATGAGCATCGCGGCCGCGTGTATAAAAACATCGTCAATAATTTATAGTCAGTCAAAAATTATGCGTAATATACGAATATCCATTGCCGTTATTGTGACGATATTAATTTGTTTTGGGATGATCATGATTTATTCATCCAGCGGAGTTTACGCCGCCGAGAATTTAGGGGATAGAACATATTTCCTTAAACGTCATTTGATTTTTTTGACTCTCGGCAGTATGGTTATGTTCGCGACGATGGCGATGGACTACCGGATCCTGCAAAAATATTCTAAATATTTAATCGCCGCCGCGTTTATATTCTTAATTTTCGTCTTAATACCTGGCATTGGTTCATCCAGCTACGGAGCTCGACGCTGGTTCAAATTTGGGCCGATTAGTTTTCAGCCTTCGGAATTTACAAAAATCGCGATTATCATATACGCGGCTGATTTTTTATCCCGAAAGCATTCAAAAATAACAAATTTTGTGGAAGGATTTCTTCCGTTATTGATTATAATGGGAGGTATCTGTCTACTCATACTTAAGCAGCCTGATTTGGGAAGTGTCGTTCTCATTGCTTCCGTCATTTTTATCCTTTTATATGTGGCGGGCACCAAGTTAAGCTATTTATTTGGATTAATTATGGCGGCCTTGCCTCTTTTGGTTTATTTGGTTATCAGTAAACCATACCGTATGCGGCGTATCGTCGCTTTCCTTGATCCTTGGCAGGATAGTCAAGGGGCAGGTTTTCAGCTTTCGCAGTCGCAGATTGCCTTGGGCTCTGGTGGCGTGTTCGGAGTCGGATTGGGTCAAAGCATGCAAAAATTATTTTACCTGCCGGCGGCACACACGGATTTTATCTTATCGATTATCGGCGAAGAATTAGGACTGATTGGAACAATCTTTACGGTTTTATTATTCGCGGCGCTCATTTGGCAAGGCGCGCGTATTGCTAAACGGACACAAAATCCATTTGGTTATTATTTAGCTTTAGGAATCGTTTCTCTTATTGGTCTTCAGGCGGTCGTCAATATTGGTGTCAGTATCGGTGCTTTCCCGACGAAGGGATTGCCTCTTCCTTTTATCAGTTATGGAGGATCAGCTTTGATTTTTAATATGGTTGCTATCGGATTACTATTGAATATTTCGCGTATCGAAGACTTATGAAAATTGTAATGGCTACCGGCGGTTCAGCCGGGCATTTGTTTCCGGCGATAGAAGCAGCAAAATGTTTGAGAGAAGAAAGCCATGAGGTCATTTTTATCGGCGCGTTTGGTGCGGGTAAGAATCGTATTTCAAATGAAAGTTTTTATTGTGAGGAATTGAAGGCCAAAGGACTTCAGGGAAAAGGTTTGGTAGGAGACCTTAAGGCCGTTGTGACGCTCTTGTCAGCGTCATACCAAGCTCTTTTAAAATTAAGAAAGATTAAACCTCACGTGGTGGTTGGTTTTGGAGGCTATGGAGCGTTTCCAGTCGTCATGGCGTCGATCTTGTTAAGAATACCGACGATGATTCACGAACAAAATGTTCTCCCAGGGCGGGCAAATAAGCTTTTAAGCTATTTTGTGAACAAAGTGGCGATCAGTTTTAAACGTACCGATCAGTATTTAAAGCGACCATTAGTTTATACAGGTTGTCCTACTGCACATTCGTCCATTCAATATGACCGACTGCAAACGCTTAAGGAATTTGGTTTTAATAATACGGATAAAATCATTTTAGTATTCGGCGGTAGCCAAGGCAGTCAGAAAATTAATCACGCTTTTTATGAAGCTATTGATAAGGCGCATGACCGATTAAGAATTCAAGTTGTTCATATCAGCGGAAAAGGAAAATTAGCTGATTTAGAGCTGATGTACAAAAATATAAAACGGCCGTATATTCTGTTTGAATATTTTGAACCGATGGAAAAATTGTATCAACTGGTCGATATTGTCATTTCCCGTTCCGGGGCGTCGACGGTGAATGAGTTGGCTTGGTTTAAAAAACCAGCCATATTAGTGCCCTACCGATTTGCAGGCGGGCATCAGAAAGAGAATGCGATGGTATTAGCCGACGCAAAGACGGCCCGGATCATTCAGGAAAAAGACTTAAATGCCGATCAGTTAATCGGCGAGATAAGTGTTTTATTAGAAAATCCTCCGTCGGAAACGACATTTAATCGACTCATTGAAGAATTAAATATAAAGGATGCGGCAAAATCATTGGCTAAAGCGATAACAAGTTGTGTATGAAATTGAGCATCAGATTTATAATTATTTTTGCTTTCGTCCTTTTATTTGAGCAAGTATCTTATTCCGACGAGTGGAAAGAATTTCATGGCAGGCATGTGATCGTCTATTATAATGAATCTCCTAAAGATTTTATAGACGCTGTTGTTGAGGCAACGGAGACTTATTATAATCAAATCAGTAAGAGTTTAGGTTTTGGCCAACCCAAAAGTTGGTCTTTAGACAATAGAGTTAAGATTTATATTTATGACAGTGCGGACGAATATGTCAATGCCGGCAAACAGAGTAGTTGGTCGCATGGGTCAGCATCGCCGACGGAGAAAAAGATAAGGACTTTTCCAACTGCGCACGGTTTTTTTGACTCTACTTTGCCGCATGAATTGGGTCATATCGTTTTCAGAGATTTCGTTGGATATAGGAGTAGCATACCGTTATGGTTTGAAGAAGGCGTGGCCATGTATGTGGAAAAAGCCAAACGATTCGGCGCGCATGACGTGGTTCGTCAGGCTCAAAAGAGCGGCGCGTTTATGTCATTAGAAGAACTGACCCTGGCGGGATATGCGGGAATTACAGATGCTGATGCCGTTAATTTATTTTATGCTGAATCAGCCAGCATCGTTAAATATTTAATTGATGAACACAGTAAACCTAAATTTGTGCGGTTCTGTCGGAAATTGGAAGAGGGAAAGCCTTTTGATTGGGCCTTGGATGAAGTTTATGTGCGTTTCAAAAACACTAACAAGTTGAATGAAGCATGGGAGAGATATTTAAAAAATGACTAAGCACTATCATTTGATCGGTATCGGCGGAATCGGCATGGGAACGATTGCCTCGTTGCTGTTAGATAAAGGTTATAAAGTAGGCGGATCCGACGTAAAAGAGAATTCGATGACCCAACATTTGCGGAAAAAAGGAGCAAGCATCACCATTGGACATAATTCGGAAAATATTGCTGAAGCTGATATTGTTGTTTATTCATCAGCGATTAAAGAATCCAATTGTGAATGGGCGGCAGCCCAGCGTCGAGGAATACTGGTTCTTCAAAGAGCACAAGTGCTCGCCCAGTTAATGCGCGAACATACGGGTATTACCGTTGCCGGAGCTCATGGTAAAACGACGACAACGTCGATGGTCGGCCAAATGCTCAATCATGCCGGATTGAATCCAACGTCAGCCGTCGGCGGAATTATTAACGGAAAGAGTTCGAGCGCAACGTTAGGCCACGGAAAATATTTTGTGTCTGAAGTCGATGAAAGTGACGGCTCTTTTCTTTATTTTAATCCGCATTATTCCATCATTACCAATATCGATATGGAACACATGGATTATTATCAGACCTGGAAAAATATTACTGATACGTATGAAAAATTTATGGCGAATACAACACCCGACGGACTGATTTTTGTTTATGGCGACGATCATCAGTTGTGTGAGCTGGTGCGTAAAAGCGAAAGAGCGTATAAAACGTACGGATTTTCTTCGAAGGACCAAGTGTTTGCGACAAATATTGTCATGAACGGATTTAAATCAACCTTTGATTGTATCGTTAATGGCCATAATAAGGGTTCGGTTACTCTCAGTGTTCCTGGGCGCCATAATATTGCCAATTCATTAGCTTGTATTAGCTTAGGTTTGGAATTAAATATTGATTTTGGTGTGATCTGCCAAAGTTTAGAAAATTTTAATGGTGTTCAGCGGCGATTCCAAACCTTAGGAACATTTGACGGAGGATATATTGTCGACGATTATGCGCATCATCCGACGGAAATATCCGCCACGTTACAAACCGCCAAAGAATTATCAAAAGGGCGAGTGATCGGCGTTTTTCAGCCTCACCGGTATACTCGATTTAAATCTTTGTGGCGCGAATTTATGGACAGTTTAAAAGATATTGATTACTTGATTGTCACCGACGTGTATGAAGCCAGTGAAACTCCCATTGAAGGTGTGAATAGCAGTCGATTTGTGCAAGAGCTGAAAAAAATTACCCCTAAAACAGTCATCTTTATTAAAAAAGAAAAAATACTGACTCATGTTCTCAAAATATTCCAGCCCAATGACCTCGTGATTACATTGGGGGCGGGCGACGTGAATCAGATCGGGTATGATTTGGTGAAAGAACTTCAAAAGAAGAACGAGAAAGTTTTACATAAAGTTAATGGATAAGAAAATAAAAAAATTTGGTAGAATTGGCGTTTTAATGGGCGGTTGCTCTACGGAGCGCGAAATTTCCCTTAAATCGGGTAAAGCCGTATATGAGTCATTGTCTTCTCAGGGGTTCGATGTTTTGGCTTTAGATGTTCGTGAAAATACGGATGATAAAATTAAGAATCTTTTGCGTGAGAGTGAAATTAATTTAGCTTTCATTGCCTTACATGGAAAAATAGGTGAAGATGGCCAAATTCAGTCCATCTGTGAAGAATTAAGAATTCCGTATACTGGTTCCGACTCAAAGTCGAGTCGCATCGCATTTAATAAGGTTTCTACTCAACAATTATTAAAGAAAAATGGTTTAAATGTCGCCGGTTCGGTTATTTTTCAGCCCAAAGAAAAAATTGATCTACTAAAAGTTAACAGCGTACTTAAAACATATCCTTTAATTGTTAAGCCAGCCTGTGAAGGATCAAGCATAGGAGTTACGGTTGTTAAGAGTGCCGACGGATTAGTGAAGGCCATAGAGCATGGCCAATCATTTGGGCATGAAGTGTTGATTGAAGAATTTATCGACGGACGAGAATTGACCGTCGGAATCCTTGAAGAAAAAGCATTAGATGTTGTCGAAGTCATGACGGAGGCAACGTTTTTTGATTTTACCGCGAAATACGAAAGCGGTTTGACCAAATATAAAGTTCCGGCTGATTTGTCGATGGAAGAAAAATATTTGATGCAAGGGGCGGCTTTGAAAGTGCATACATTGATCGGGTGTAAAGATCTTTCACGCGTTGACTTCATCTTAGATCGACGCAATAAACCTTTTGTGTTGGAAATAAATACCATACCGGGATTTACGAAAACGAGCTTGTTGCCTAAAGCTGCTTTATGTGCCGGGATAAATTTTGATCAATTATGCGTAAAGTTATTGGAATTAGCTTATGACAAAACAAAAAAAGAAAGTTTTTCCGTCCTGGATCATTAAATCGTCGGCCATTCTGACTGTTATCGTTTTATCCTTGGCCGTGTGTTTGTTCGCTTTTGATCGCGTGGTCAATTATTTTAATAAATCTAAAATGTTTAATGTTAAGTCGATCATGATTGATCCTGCGCTTCAGTTTATTCAGCATCGGGATTTAGAGCATCTTCATGGAAAAAATATTTTCAAACTCGATTTGCAAAGAGAAGAACAAACTCTTTTAATGAAATACCCTCAGATTTCAGAGTTAAAAGTTGAGCGGAGATATCCTAATCAAATCCATCTCGCTGCCAAGAAACGTAACAAGTTAGCGCAATTTGAGCATCATAATCGATTTTTAGTCATAGATGATGAAGGAATTATTTTATCGTCGTCGGAAAAGAAAGACGACGATGTGCCGTTGCTGGAAGGAGCGCGCCTTAGGCTGGCTTCTGCCACCCCAGGGGAGAAAATAAACAATCCGGAAGTTATGGCCGGCCTGGAAATTATTCGAGCCTTTACTGATAATACGACATTATCTTCTTATAAAATCTTAAGAGTCGACGTGGACCAAGTATCTAAAATCCTTCTGTATCTTGATAATGATGTTAATGCCATTCTTGATGATCAGAAAATAAATTATAAAATGCAGGTCTTGGGTATAGTTTTAACTCAAGGTAATCTTAATCCAAAAGAAGTTAATTACATAGATTTGAGATTTAATGAACCTATTATCGGGAAAAAATAATGCTAAATAAAGGATTAAAAGAGAAGGTCTATTGCGGGCTGGATATAGGCGCGCAAAATATTAAAGTTAGTTTGATTCAGAGCAAAGATTCCGGGCTGGAAGTTCTTGGCGCCTACGGGTATCCGATTTATGGATTTAAAAGTTCATCCGTCAGTGATTTTAATGAGTTTTCCGAATGTGTTCATCATGTTTTAAATGAGCTAGCCGAGAAAACCGGGATTCGAGTCAAAAGCGTACAGCTTGGTTTGGACGGAAATTTTATCGACGTACGAAAGACATCGACAGCCATTCCGCTTATTGATAAGGGTAATAAAGTAATCACGGATGCAGATATTCGCAAAGTGAATAAGCAGGCCCGTCTGTTGGGCGTAAGAATGGAAGACCAAGTTTTACATGAAAAACCTCAAGTTTATCATGTGGATGATGTCAATTCAGCCATCAATCCCGTCGGTTTATACGGGCGCAAGCTCGCCGTCGAATCTTTAATTCTTGTTTCAAATGTGGACCGGGTAAAAAATATATTGAAGTCCGTTAATCATGCCGGTTATGATATCAGTCAATTGTATTTCGGATCTTATGTCGCATCAGATCTAGTTTTGACGGAGGAAAACCGTAAAAAAGGTTGCGTATTGATCGATACAGGTGCGGATGTGACGAGTGTACTCATATTTCATGAAGGTCGGTTGAAGAATATTGAAACCTTAAAAATAGGCGGGAATCATTTTACGCAGGAAATTGCACGTGTGTTGAATTTATCATTCGAATTGGCCGAAGAAATCAAAAAATCATATGCCACGGCGATCATTTCGCAAATTCAGGAAGATGAAGAAATATTGGTTAAGCGAGAAACGTCTTATATCCCCATCAAACGGATTCAAATTTATAACGCGATTTTAAAACAGGTCGATGGTTTGGTAGAAGAGATTCATCAAATTATCCTACGTTCCGGTCTTTACGCAGAATTGTATACGGGAATAAGAATGATTGGCGGAGGGTCGTTATTGACGGGCTTAATAGAGCGGATCGAAGAGAAGACAAAATTAACCGTGGCCTTAGCGCAAATTAATAATATCAGTCAAAGAAATATTTCTAATTCGGCATTATTTTCTACGGCGGTTGCCTTGGCTCAAAAAGGATATGAAGATTCCATGGAGCGAAGTATCATCAGAAATGATCGCTTAAATTTTCAGCAAAAATTAATGAATAAAGCTAAAGAATTGTACGAAGAATATTTTTAATTTGGTTTCTTTTGATTGCTGCGCAGACGATTAATATTGTAGCTGACATCTTTGAGCAAATTGGCAAGTCGTTGTAAGGCATTTAGGATATATAACATCCAAAATGAATTTAACAAGACGAGGGCGGCAATAATTGTTGAATTGATATTTTGATTAATGAGAATGATTTCCGTCGTAGTTTTATCGGTTTGATGCAGATTAATATCCATAATGTTTAACAGGTTCTTAAACCAAAATATAAAGATGACGAGAAGAACCAGCTGGAAAAATGTGAAGTAAAAATGCCGCAATAACCAGCGGGCGGCCAAATGGTCCACATATTTCAATCTTTGGAAAAAGTCTTTTAAAGGCATATTTGTATTCTAATTGAGGAATACCTGAAATCAACATTTATTTTAGCTGGGTTAAGTAGCTGATATAAAATAAAAGGAATGGTCATGGCTCATAAAATACTCGTGGTAGAGGATGAAAGAATAAGTTTATCTCTAATAAGATTCGGCTTATTAGCCAACCGTTATGAAGTTCTTACCGCTGCCGACGGTGAAACAGGATTAAATATGCTCAAATCAGAAAAACCTGATTTGGTTATTTTAGATGTCGGTCTTCCAAAATTGAACGGTTATGAATTTATGCAGGAAATGAAAGGTTTGGATGAATTTTCGCACACGCCGGTTATTGTTTTGACGGCCAATGAAACTATGGAACAGGTATTTAAGCTGGAAGGTATAAAACAGTATTACGTAAAACCGGTTAACATGGACCAAATGATAGCGAAGATAAAAGAGTACCTGGGCGAAAATGAATAGGAAAATAAGATGACTATAATGTTTGCTTTAATCGTTTTTGGCGGGTGTTTATTCCTTTTTGCGCAAACACGCTGGATATGGTCGTTGAATCAAGCGCGAAAACGCGGTATATTTCCGGAGAAGGGGAAGGCAACGATGTTTGATGTGCGGCGTCTTATTGTGGAAGGTGAGATTGATCTTGCCGCCGAAGTTTACCGCTGGATTTTCAAGACGACAAAACAAAAGGCGCGGGTGGAAGTCAGTGAACTAGCGGAAAGTATCTATCATAAAAATATGGAACACGAGTAAGGCTGGCCAATCAAAAAAAGGCCGATGTTTACTTATGGCCGCCCACCGCATGAGTTCAATAATCAATTAAAATGACAGAATATAAAAAAGATTTTTTCAACTTTGAAGATGTTATTTGGTTAAATGCCGCCAGTGAAGGGCCATTGCCATTAGTCGCCGCGGAAGCCCTTAAAGAAGCGATTCAATGGAAAAGCGCTGTTCATCTTCTTGATATCCCGCGATTTATCAAAGTCCCGCTCGAGCTCAAAAAAAATATTGCACAATTACTGAATGTCGAAAGTAGAGATGTCATTTTAGGGACTAGCGCCAGTTACGGATTGCATATTTTAGCTAATGGAATCAAATGGCAGAAGGGCGATGAAGTGCTTCTCATGCAGAATGATTTTCCATCGAATATTATCCCGTGGTTAGGATTAGAAAAAAAAGGAGTGATCGTAAAACAAATCAAACCACAGGGAATTATGCTTACACCCGACGAGCTAAATCAAGAAATTAATCCGCGGACGCGCCTCGTTTGTTTATCTCATATTCATTCTTTTAGCGGTCATCCATTAAATGTCGACGAGATAAGCAAATTATGCCAAAAAAATGGTATCCGTTTTGTTCTTAATATCGTTCAGTCCTTGGGGAACACTCCACTTGATATAGGTTTGATGAACGTCGATGCTATTGTCGCTGTAGGGTATAAATGGTTGTGCGGTCCCTATGGAACCGGCTTTTGTTGGATGAAAGAGGACTTTAGACAGTCACTGGATTATAACCAAGCTTATTGGTCGTCTTATCTCTCCGAAGAAGATTTAAAAGGAACGGGGCCGATTCATTATAGAATACAAGAATCAGCCAGAAAATTTGATACGTTTGGGACGGCAAATTTTTTTAATTTTGTCCCATTAACAGCGGCCATTCAATATTTTTTGGGAATTGGAATAGAGCAGGTTAAACGGCATAATCAGTCGCTTATCAACTATTTAATCGAACATTTAGATCCAAAAAAATATCAAATCATCAGTCCTACGGAACCTCAACTGAGGTCCAATCTTTTTGTTTTTTCCCACCATGATCACACGCTTAATGAAACAATTTTTTCACTGCTCCTTGAAAATAAGATCCATCCTGCCTTTTGGAAAGGCAATCTTCGCTTTTCCCCTCACATATATAATTCCATTGAAGATCTTCAAAAAGTCATATTAATATTAAATAAATTCTAATAGTAGTATATGTTTAATAATGTAAGTATATGTTATTAAACGTAAAAAATATGCTATCCGACTGGTTATCGTTGACAAAATATGCCACACTTGTCTTAGTTGATCCAAACACTTTTTAAGGTTCAAAATTACCTCCAAATGGGGGTAATTTGATTTAAAAAGGAGGTGACGAAGATGAAAAGGGCACTGTCAGTATTGATTACGTTCGTATTCGTTTGCATGGTGGCTGCTCCTGCTTTTGCTTTACCTGCTCCGGTAGAAAAGCTTAAATCAGGTGTAGTCAAAGTCGTGAAATCACCCCTAAACATCTACAATCATACAAAGACGGAAATGGATGAAAATGCAACAAAACCTGTTGGTTTTACCAAAGGTTTGATTGAATCTCCGTTTTTCATGATTAAAGATGTCGGTGGAGGTTTAACGGACATCATCACCTTCCCTGTAGAATAGGTAGGGAATATACCTCGCGGGGCCGATCTCACATCGGCCCCAAAAGTTAGTCTTCTTGACAAAATAAAACCCTGTATTAAAATCTTTGGATAAAAGAATCTTATCATTCGATTGTTTCATCATTCTTTGGAACAGTATTTAATGTTTCCGCATACTGTAATGACTGAGAATGATGGCGATAAAGTTGACAGTATGGAAGAATTTGGTTACTGTATTGAGGACTGATTTGTCCCGAATATTAAACAAGGATATAGAAAGTAATGGAACGAGTTGCGGCTATACTCGATTTTTGGTTTGACGGAATTACAGAAGAAACTATTTTAACTGACGCATTGCCGGTCAAAACAAAATGGTTTTCTAAGAGTGAAGCTGTTGATCAGGAAATCAGAGATAAATTTAATTCAGATTTAATTAAGGCCCGGAAGGGAAAATATTCATCCTGGATGGATTCTTCCGTCGGTGCGCTGGCCTTGATTATCCTGCTTGATCAAATGCCACGAAACATTTATCGCGGTTCTGAGAAGGCCTTTGATACAGATCTGCAAGCTCTGGAATGCAGCCTACTCGCCGTTAAGAATGCTTATGATCAAGAACTAAGTCTGATTCAACGGCAATTTCTTTATATGCCCATGATGCATTCCGAAAACCTGATGATACAAAAAAAATCACTAAAATATTTTAAAGATTTAGTGGATGTCGCCCAAAGCGAAGATCCAAAAAATTTTGAATACTTTAACAGTGTGTACGATTTTGCCAAACTTCATCAGGATATTATTCTAAAATTTGAACGTTTTCCGCATAGGAATGCAGCGCTTAAGCGTCGTTCGACATCGACGGAGATGGAGTTTTTGAAATCTTCCGCCTCATCTTTTTAAAATTCTTTAACCGAACAATGATTTGAGCTTTTATGGGTGATAAAGCTTTATTAGTCCTATTAATCATTTTTGTCATCGTCGGAACATTTACTTATGACCAGTATGTCACTGAGAAAACAGGTAAAAGTCCGATCGCCGAATTATTAGATTCCAACGGATTGTCCCAGTATATCGATCCAAACAAAAGCAAAGTATCAAAATTTGCCACCTTCCCGCAGGCCGCGGAATTCCACCTCTCCCAGCTATTTAATAAGCTAACCGAATTCAAAGACCAACGCCAAGCACTCATCCAGAAGCGTGTTGATTTAATTTATCGGCTTATCGGTTTACAAGACAGAATTTTGAAAACAGTAGAATTGTATACGGAGGATATTAAGAAAGAGCGAGATGAATCGTCGACTTATCAACTGCAATTAGATGAACTTGGAAAATTATGGGCAAAAACGTATCTGACAAATAATTATAATATCCGTCAGAAGAAGTTTGAGGAGATTAAAGAAAAAATTAGCTTATTAAGGGAAGGCAAGGATTGGGGTATAGCTCAAAAAGATATAGATGCCTTGACTGAATTTATCGATCAAACCTTCGTGCAGAAAAATTTAACATCAATTAATGGTTGCCAGACAGACGCGGTTTGTTTAGAGGCTAATGTAAAACAAACCCAGGCATTTCTTAACGAGGTTCTCATTGATTTCCAACAGCAATCAACGCCGAAATTTATTCATGCGGTTAAGATTATTCAAAAATCACGGGAATTCAATTTAGGACAAGTTGCGTTAAGCGATGAGAATGAGGCCGTAATCGATCAGCAGGACCATTATTTTCACGGTAAGTATGCAGAATTGGTTCAAAGGCTTACAAAGATTACGCCGAGGGACCTCAATGATTTGATTCAACTGAATCAAGAGTTACAGATGGATGATAAGGCCATGATGGATAGTATCCAGGATCAATCACGGCGTTTATCGCAACGCATCGAGGGGGAAGAACGGCAGATGAACGGTTTGATTCTAAAATTGGAAAAAAATAAGCTGGCGGCATTCAGCGATTTTTTTAGCGCTTTGCAGGAAATTAGGGCGGAAAAGCAGTCTAATCTTGCGGAATTGGCTGATATTGACCAACAATTGATTCAATTGTTCCGGCACCGTTCGTTTGAATATAAATCAAGCCTGCGTAACATAGCCGCTTTGTTGGAAGTAGACTTGCAGCGATTAGTAGAGGACCGTAAGTATGCTTATAATTTAAATGCTAATTATCCACGTTTTCGGGCCGAGCTTGAAGAACGACGACGTATGACAGGTATTAAGAATATTTATCAAGACATAGAAAAACAGCAGGCCGCCGCTTCTCCAAAACCGGAAGACATAAGTAAAGACTTAAAACAAGCCGCACCCATTATTGAGCCGTTAAAGGCGAATACCGTAACGGCTCAACCTCCTGTCAATCAACCAGATTTAAAGCAGCAAAAAATCCGTCAGGAAAATACTTTATCGGATTTTAATAAAGCCAGAAATAAAGCTAAAGCTAATGGACTTTAAATTCCATTCCAAGAATTTCCTAAAATTATTTGTATCCTTAATAGTCATTCTTGTTCTACTCGAAGGGATATCTTTTTTATTACTGAGTTGGAATCGTTTTTATCAATTCGTCCTTCCGATTGTGATCGAATCTAAATTTCCCGACGCGCAGATAACAAAATTAAAAATCGACAAAGCGAAGTTTAATTTGTCTGATCAGTTTATATGGACGAATGTTGAAGCAGAATTACATATTAAGAATGAAAAATATGCTCTAAAATTAACTCGGGTGGATTTAAGACGGTTAGGCCACTTTTTGTTAAAGCGTGATGGCGCGCATATTATGGTATCCGCGCGTTCTTTCTCAAGCGAAAAAATAGACGTGAATTTTTGCGACTTTGATTTTTCTTTGAATCAGGAAAATAGTCAAACCATCATTATCGACGGAAAAATATTTATTAATGAAGCCGAAGTAGCAGGATATCGGTTTAATGACACACAAATCAATGTGTCGGGAAATAATTATCGTTTAAATACAGAGCTACTTAAATCTTCTTTTTATGGAGGCATTTTATCCGGTCAGGTTTTTGCCGAAAATCAAAAGGGATTTCCTTTTCAAATGGATTTGAAATTTGATCATATTAACACAGAACTTTTAGATGAAATTTATAAGGAACTATATTCAAACTTTCGAGGTCTAATCACTGGTTTTTTACATTTAGATGGAAACAGCCAACACTTAAACTCAATGACGCTGGATATGCGCGCTGATGAGGGGGCAAAAATTAGAGCGTGGGTGATTGGCTGGCTGATCGAGTTCGTTCCGTCTTATAAAGTCATCTTATCAAAAGAATTAAAGGACATGATTCAGCAAAATAACTTCCTCACGACTGAATATTTAAACGTAAAGATACAAAATATTAATCAAAAAATCATTCAGGCCGAAGCCAAAATGAAAATTCAAAAATATAATCTCCAACCAAATTATTCTTTTGATATCAATATCGACCGCGATTTGTTAGAATTAATCCTGGGAGTTGAACATTTTCTTAAAACGGGAGGACTAAATGGCCTTAGATAAAAAATGGGTGTTTTTATTCATGGCTAGCCTATTGCTTTACGGCTGCACCGTGAAGGCTGTAGGTGATCCAGAGCGTCCAATAACAATCAATGCGCACATTACATTGGATATTAAAGGGTTGGAAAAGACAGCCACCAATATTGAAGATTATGTAAGCGGTGAAAAACCAAAATTGAATGTACAAGATAAATAATTAAGGAGGAACATATATGATTCGCAGCATAATGACCATGATGTTTATTATTTTGAGTATTGGAAATATTTCGACGATTTCTTCGGCGGCGGAATATAATATTAAACAAATGACGCCCGGCGTAACCGCCGCCTTGGAAAGTCGACGAGCGCGTTATGATCAACTCCAGGATTACAAGAAACAGGGCTTGATTGGCGAAAATAATCAGGGGTATGTTACCGTTTTAAAAGCTCAAGGTGATGTCGCAAGTATAGTCGACTCAGAGAATACAGACCGTAAAGTTATATATGAAACAATCGCTGAACAGAATGAGTTGAGTGGAGCTGTAAATACGATTGAAAAAGTCTTTGCCCGTGTTCAACGTGACAAGGCTCAGTCAGGAGATAAGATACAGTTAGAGAACGGAAACTGGGTTTCAAAGTAAAAAGGGGTGTAGAATGAAATTTAAAAGTGAAATCAGCTATATCCAGCGTCTTTTAAAAGAAACTAAAATTAAAGAAATCATGACGGTGCCGGTCATTAAAATTTATGACTACGAAACATTGAGCCGGGCCGAAGAATTGTTTGTGCAGCATAGTTTATATTACCTTCCCGTCGTCAACCGATTCGATGAGTTAGTCGGGGTAATCACTCATAAATATTTGTACAAAACAGTAGCGCCGAGAAAAGTCACGAATGATTATATTGGATTCTCAAAAGATATGGTAGTCGACGGTAATTCGTATTATGATCGAAGCACGCTCGACAGTTATAAGCTGAAAGATATTATGAATCCACAACCCAAGACATTAGGGCCTGAAGACAGTGTGGCGGAAGCTGTTCTCATCATGGCTAGCCAGAACACAGGCTGCATTCCCATTATCAAAGGCAATAAAAAAGTCTGCGGCATTATGACACATAAGGACATTGTTTCCCTCGCGGCATTAATTTTACTTGAAAAACAGCAATGATTTCTACGTTTGAAGATAAAGAAAATCTTGAATTTAATGAAAAATTTGCTTTCTGTTATGATCTTTTAGAAAATGGCACACAGAATATTTTTGTCACCGGAAAGGCCGGCACCGGTAAATCCACCCTTCTTCAGTATTTTCGTGAACACACCACCAAAAAGATAGTTGTCTTAGCTCCGACGGGAGTTGCCGCCGTCAATATCAAAGGTCAAACCATTCATTCTTTTTTTTGCTTTCGCCCGGATATTACTCCGGAAAACGTTTTTTCCATACGTCTTCAGCGTACCCAAAAAAGAATGTATGAAAGTTTGGATGCCATCGTGATTGATGAGATTTCCATGGTGCGGGCTGATCTTTTGGATTGCATTGACGCATTTTTAAAAGTATATGGAAAAAAGAAAAATGAACCATTTGGCGGTGTGCAGATGATTCTGTTTGGAGATTTATATCAGCTTCCACCCGTCGTCACTTCACGGGAACAGAGCATTTTCACCGACGTGTATCCTAGTCCGTTTTTTTTCGATTCCAAATCCTACCAAGCTCTCCATTTAAAAATTATTGAACTTGATAAAATTTACCGGCAGAAAGATGAGGAGTTTATTCAGTTATTAGGCGGGATACGCAATAAAACGTTTACCCGTTGGGACATGGTTGTCCTTAATCAAAGGTTAAAACCGGATTTTAAAATCCCTGAGGGTGAATATTACATTTCGTTGACAACAACGAATGCGATTGCCGACGGAATCAATCAAGAACAACTGCAAAAATTAACCGCGGTGGAATGTGAGCACGAAGGGCTTCTGACGGGTGATTTTCAGCAGAAGGATCTTCCTACTCATTTAAATTTAAAACTTAAAGAAGGCGCTCAGGTCATGATGTTAAACAATGATCCTCAAGGGCGTTGGATTAATGGAAGTATTGGTAAGCTTACCTATTTAAATCCCGACGGTCTGGGAGAAGATGCGATCGAAGTTGCCCTGCATAATGGAGAAGTGGTCGAAGTTAAACCGGTTACCTGGGAAATATTTCATTTTCATTACAATGAAGAATCACAAAGCATAGATTCTGACGTGGTGGGATCATTCACGCAATTTCCAATTAAATTGGCTTGGGCGGTCACGATTCATAAAAGTCAGGGCAAGACATTTGATAAAGTGATTGTCGATATTGGACGCGGAACATTTTCGCATGGCCAAGTTTATGTCGCATTAAGCCGCTGCACGACGCTAGAGGGCGTTATTCTTCGTAAACCCATCTATGATCATCATGTTTTGTTGGATCAGCGCGTCGTCGAATTTATGGCTCAAAATCAGTGTAGTTAAGTTTAAAAAATTTTTACACTATAAACGGGAGGTTATATGTTGATTGCTTTAATCATAATCGGTGTTTTTGGTCTTATCTTCTTTGGAATGTATAACGGACTGGTAGGCAAGAAAAATCAGGTCGAAAATGCTTTCTCAGGCGTGGATGTTATGTTGAAAAAAAGATATGACCTAATTCCCAATCTTGTATCCGCTGTTAAGCAATATATGCAGCATGAAAAAAATACGTTAACAGAAATTACTGAATTAAGGTCAAAAGCGGTTTCAGGAAGTCTAAGTAATGATGAAAAGGTTGAGATAGATAACAGAATATCCAAGGCAATTGGCGGGATTATGGTGGCGGTTGAGAATTATCCGGACTTAAAAGCCAGTGCGAATTTTCTTAATCTGCAGCGTTCGCTGAATGAAATCGAAGAACAAATCTCCGCCGCCCGTCGATCCTATAATGCGTCGGTTTTAGATTATAATAACGCAGTCGAAATGGTGCCGACGAATTTTATAGCCGGATTAATGAATTATCAACGAAAAATGATGTTTGAAATTATTGACGCTGAACGTAAAAATGTTCAAGTCGGAGATTTATTTAAAAACTGAGCGTTTGAATGAAAACACTCCAGGAATTAAAAGATTTCTACGATACGATTCTTTTGCCTGATCTGCAGTCTTTAGAAAATATCCGTTTACGCAATCTTAAGAAAATGGTTGCGTGGATTGTTCCCATCCTCATCGGAAGTTTTCTTTTGGTGATCCTTTTAAGAGATGGCGGTGATGTCGCCGGATTTATCATCTTCTTCGCATTTATTATTTCCGGAATGATCATCGCATATATAACAAAGGGTTATATCACTGATTTTAAACAGACAATTATTGAAAAAATTGTTCATTTCATCGACGCTGATTTAAGCTATCAAACCGCCGAATATATAGAATCCTTCCAGTATAAAGAAAGCAAGCTCTTTTTGACGTCGTATGATATTTATAAGGGGGATGACCGCGTTTACGGGAAGGTCGGTGCTACAGCGGTTAATTTTTCAGAAGTGCACACGCAATACATCACCCGCGACAGCAAAGGCCGAACGAGTTATCATACAATATTCAAGGGCCTTTTTTTTGTTGGAGACTTTAACAAGAATTTTCAAGGAAGAACATTCATTCTGCCGGATACGGCCGAAAGTTTATTCGGCGGAATTGGTAAACTGTTTCAATCATGGGATGCGTCCAGACCAGAACTGGTAAAACTCGAAGATCCTGAATTTGAACGGTTATTCGTGGTGTATGCTGACGATCAAATCGAAGCTCGATATATACTATCTCCCAGTTTAATGAAGCGGATTATTGATTTTAAAAAGAAGTCTGGAAAGAATGTTCGATTATCCTTTTTAAATTCGAATGTGTACGTCGCTATTTCTTATTACAAAAATCTTTTTGAACCAAGAATCTTTCAAACATTATTAGATTTTAACCCAATTAAAGAATACTTTGAAGATTTACAATTAGCGACGGGAATAGTCGAAGACTTGAATTTAAACCTGCGAATTTGGACAAAAGATTGATCCGATGGAAATTATTCAAGCTCAAATGGGGGATATCACGCGTTTAAATGTAGCCGCGATCGTCAATGCAGCCAATACTTCGCTGCTCGGCGGAGGAGGAGTGGATGGCGCTATTCACAAAGCCGCTGGTCGAGAATTATTGGAAGAATGTAAATCTCTGGGCGGATGTAAAACGGGTGACGCAAAAATAACCAATGGCTACAAACTTTCCGCTAAGTATGTGATTCATGCTGTCGGCCCGGTTTGGAAGGACGGAAAGTCACAAGAAAAAGAATTACTGGCCAGTTGTTATTCCAAAAGCCTGCAATTAGCCGTCGACAACAAAATAAAATCTATAGCCTTTCCTTGTATCAGTACTGGAGTTTATCGTTTTCCAAAAAATCTAGCCGCTTCCATCGCCGTACAGACAGTACGGGAATTTCTCAAAGAAGATCAAAGTTTAAATCGAATTATTTTTTGCTGTTTCTCTGAAGGCGATTGTGAAATGTATAATCAATTAATTCATAGCACACCGGTATAATAAAATGATGAATAAAAATTCAGAGATATTTACAGTATCTCAAATTAACAATTATATAAAAGGCGTTATTAACGCCGCGTTTCCTCAGCCTTTGTGGATTTGCGGGGAAATTCAAGGTTATGACCGTAATCGGATGAAGAGTCATGTTTTCTTCGAACTCGTCGAGAAAGATGAACGATCTGAAACCATTGTCTCAAAGATTGGACTGGTTTTATTTGATAATCGGAAAGCCATGATCGATCATGTTCTTAGAAAAAGCGAAAATTCCTTCTCACTTAAAGATGATATTGAAGTTAAATTTGCTTGCCGAATTGATTTTTATCCGCCGCACGGAGCTATGCGTTTGATCGTAGAAGATATTGACCCGACGTATACACTGGGAAAAGTTGCTCAGCAGAAACAAAAGATTATTGCTTTGTTAAAGGAGAAGGGAGTTTTAGAGAAGAATAAAAAGACGGAACTCGTACCTGTTCCGCTTAACATTGGCTTGATTACCTCGGATAATTCAGCTGCTTATAATGATTTTGTGTCTGAACTTGGGCGTAGCGGATATGCGTTTCAAGTTTATGTGCGGAATACGATTATGCAGGGAAGTAAGACAGAAAAAGATGTTATCCGGGCCATTGATCAGTTACAAAAGATTAATGATTTGGATGTTATTGTGATCACGCGCGGAGGAGGATCGATTGCTGATTTGGCCGATTTCGATAGTCAATTGATCGCCGAGAAAATTGGCGAATGCCGTCTGCCGGTTTTAAGCGGCATCGGACATGAAATTAATATTTCCATCACGGATATGGCGGCGCATACTTACGCAAAAACCCCGACGGCTATTGCCCACTTTTTAGTTAAATTGGTGGAAGGATATATCAATATTCTGGATGAAAAAAGGAATCGTCTTTTGGATGAATCCAAGAAAATTATCCGTGATCAAAAACAGGCATTGAAAGATTGTTCCATTCAATTACAAAACTGCACAAATTATTTTTTAAAATCATTCAATCAACAATTAATTGAGTTCAAACATTCTTTAAGCAGTCGCCCATATTTGTATCTGAAGGAATCTCAGAAAGTATTGCTTGACCGAAAATTACACGTCCTTAAAATAGTTCATGGCCGCTTGGATGATGAGAAAATAAGACTCACACATTGTTCAAAGATGGTCGATATAGTTAATCCAGTCAATACTTTGAAAAGAGGATTTAGCCTTACTCGTCGAGCAGATGGACAGATAGTCCGCAGCGCCGATGATGTGAAGCAAGCCGAGCAGATTATAACTTATTTGGCTGAAGGATCTTTAATGAGTGAAATCAAAATCATCAATCGGGAGAAAAACAGTGGCGGAAATTAAATACAGTAAGTCAATCTCCAAATTAGAGGAGATTATTACGAAAATTGAGAATCAACAAATCGATGTTGATGAGTTATCGGCGAAGGTTAAAGAGGCGGTGGCCTTGATTAAAGAATGTAAATCAAAGATTGAGAAGGCTGAGATGGAAGTAAAAAAGGTCGTTGATGAATTTAAGGGAGGGGAATAGATTGCAGACGATTAAGCGCTTATGGATTTTTGTGGGATTATGTTTGTGGGGTTTCCCGACGGGGATTTTAATGTCATATATGTTAGCTAATTTAATATTCGCCGATGGTATAAAACAGGGTGAGTTTCAACCTGAAAAATTTAAAATGTATTTAATGTTTATTCTTCCTCTTTTCTGTCTAGCCGGGTGGTGGCTGGGAGTATATATGGGAAAATTGAGCGAAGAAAGCATGAAAAAATCAAATCGCTCATGACGTTTACAAAAGCCTACCAATGGATTTCGCTGGTTATCATCGCTTTTATTGTCCTGACTGTTAATGTTTTTCGTTTTATCGATTTAGATAAAAGCCCGCCCGGTTTTCATGTCGATGAATTATCCGGATCCGTCACGGTTCAATGTTTGGCCGAAGAAGGGATTGATGCGCACGATCATCGTTATCCTTTATTTGGAGAATTAAATTATGGTTCTCCCAAACCGCCGACCTACATGTATCCGGCGGTGCTTTGGACAAAGATTTTTGGATATTCCATTTCGAGCTTCCGTGCTTTTTCCGGGTTTATTGCCATTCTTTCCATCATCGGATTATTTTTCTTAGCCAAACAATTATTTTCCCTCCAGGCTGCCTATTGGATCATTTTGACAGCAAGTATTTCTCCTTTCGTATTTCAGATATCCCGAATAGCCTTAGAGGCGGGATTAGCGCCTTGTTTTATCATTTGGGGATTATATTTCTTTACACGTTCGGATCATTTTCTTAATGCGGTTCTGACGGGTATTTTATTCGCGCTAGCCATGTATTCATATCCTCCGGCGAGATTATTTATTCCTTTATTATTTTTGCCCATGCTGTACTTACGATGGAGTATGGGGAAGGTTAATCTGAAAATGTTTAGCTTGACATTCTTGGTTATGGCGGTAATTTTGATCCCACTTATTACTGGAACCATCCGTGGTCAATATATGACACGTTTTAACGAGATAGGTATTTTTTCAGAAGAATTTTTAGCATCGTCAGGAAAATCTAAAAATTGGAGCGATTTAAGCGTGGTATTTATTCGAAATTATTTAACGCACCTAAATTCAGATTTCTTATTTTTTTCCGGTGATAAAAACTACGTTTATTCGACGGGTCACTTCGGTATATTGAGTTGGTTAGATTCGATCGCATTGTTGTGCGGACTGATTATTCTTATTTTTTATTTATTTCAGTGGAAGGCAATATCGCGTCGACAGTCAGGTATAATGGTTTTTTTGATTATGGCGCTCATTTTATCTATTGTCCCGTCGGCTTTGACTTGGGAGGATATTCCGCATTCGCTGCGAATTATTTGCGGCTGGCCTTTCTTAGTTTTGTTAACAGGTTTCATACTCTTTAAAATCACTGAATTGGTTAGTCCTTTTCGTTATGTGTTTTTGGGTTTAGCCTGTGCTTTTATTTTGATTTACGGGAAACATTATTTTTTTGTTTATCCAAAGCAGACTTACTATATGTTCAGCAGTAGTGCGAAGGTCGAGGCTCTTGCGGCAAAGACGAATGAAGATTGGTTAAAGTTTATTTACAGATACCGTCATCAGAATTTTCATCTTCGGTATTATTTGATGAATTATCTGAAAGGTCAAAATTGTTCCTCGACGCAGGCACTTTGGAAGGAAGTTCATAAAATACAGTAGTAAATATATTATGATTAAGTATAATAGCCTTCTATGATCCCTCAATCAGAGATTGATATCTCCGTTATTATTCCCGCCAAGGATGAGGAAAAACGTCTACCTATATTTTTATCTAATTTGTTAAGCCATTGCCGCGCGTCTTCATTGACGTATGAAATTATTGTCGTCAGCGATGGAAGCCGGGACAATACGGGTGGTGTGGTTCGTCAATTCCAATCAAAATACAGCCAATTGCATTTAATCACTCTTAAAGAAAACCGCGGTAAAGGTTTTGCGGTTAAGGCAGGTTTCAGGGAAGCGAAAGGCAAGGTTGTTCTTTTCATGGACGCGGATGGTTCGACGCCCGCGGAGGCTATAGAGGAAAATCTGCATTTTCTCAGCGAAGGTTATGATGTTGTCATTGGATCCCGGGTGCTGCGCGATTCACAACATTCGATTCAAGCAAAAGGCTATAGGAAATTCATTGGAAAAGTCTTTAACTTCTTCGTTCATCATCTTTTAATTAAAACGATTAAGGACACGCAATGCGGTTTTAAGATGTTTAACGCGAAAGCCGTTCATCCACTATTTTCGAGATTGAATATCGACGGGTTTGGATTTGATTTGGAAATTCTTTATTTAACGAATAAATTCGGCTTTAAAGTTAAAGAAGTTTCCGTTAACTGGAGTCATGTTGATGAATCCAAAACAAATTTAATTGTCGATTCTTACAAGATGTTCCTTAATATTTTTCAAATACGCTGCTGGCATTTAGTCAGAATGAATAATGATATTCCCCATATGAGTGATGATGAAATTGCGCATATGTTCCACGTTGAAAAAAATCATTGGTGGTTTCAATCTAAAAATGCCTTGGTCACGAATTTATTGAAAAAAGAAGGGGCGGGAAGAATGAAAATTCTTGACGCTGGGTGCGGGACAGGCATGAATTTAACGTATTTGGAACAATTTGGAAGCTGCTATGGGTGCGACGCGGTACAGACGGCTTTACAATTTTGTCGAAAAAATAATTTGAAAAATCTCGTTCGCTGTCATCTTGGTCAAATGCCTTTTCGCCTGAACACATTCGATATGATTACGGTTTTAGACGTGCTGGAACACGTCGATTTTCCTTCGAAAGTTTTAATCGAAATGAAATCTTTGCTGACTAAGGATGGAAAAATGTTAATCACTGTCCCGGCGTTTAAGTCCTTGTGGAGTTCACACGACGAGGCTTTAAGCCATTACCGTCGATACTCTAGGAATGAATTCAGTAGATTATTATTGGATGCTGGTTTAGATATCGAAAAGATGGGATATTATTTTTGTTCACCATTTATATTCGCCGCTCTCATAAGATTTTTTAGACGAATACTGCCTCAATCAAAACGTATTAAAAGTGATACAGTCAAGGCGCCGCCGGTGTTTATAAATAACATTTTGAATTGGATTTTAGGACAAGAATTAAAAATGATAGATAGGTTTCCACTGCCGTTCGGGACGACATTGTATGCGGTTGTCAAAAACAACCCGCGGGACGCGAATGTAAATTTATGTTTTTAAAAAGAATCCGGAAAGTAAAAGCGCCAAGGTTAAACTAGACTCCGAGACAGCATAAAATATATATGAATCAGTTAACATTTAAGAATATCATACCGGTTCTTTTGATTGTGGTCATTGGCTTTATTATTTATTCCAATTCATTACATGGTGAGCTGCAGTTTGACGACTTTAAATATACCTCAACACCTGTTCATCATTTTTCAGACATTAAAAAGCTGTATGATCCATTCCTGGCCAGATTTATTCCCTTGGTTACCTTCGCGTTAAATCATCATTTTCATCAACAAGATGTTTTTGGTTATCATCTCGTCAATGTTCTTATTCATTTGCTTAATGCATGGTTGGTTTATTGGTTGATGACGCTGACATTGTCTTTGCTGAAATTAAATGTAAATCGAACATTTAATTTTAGCCTGGTCACCGCATTATTATTCTTGACGCATCCCATCCAGACTCAGGCTGTTTCTTACATTACGCAACGATCTACATTGCTGGTGGCTTTTTTTTACTTACTGAGTTTATGTTTGTATATTTACGGACGCCGGAATAGTATTAATTCTTCTCGATCGAAGCTGATGATCGGTTTGGCCTTTTTGTCAGGCCTTTTGGCCATGTTTTGTAAAGAAACGGCAATAACGTTACCGATCATGATTATTTTTTGTGAATTGTTTTTTTTCGGAAAGAAAAGACTTTGGCCTTTGATTATCATCTGCTTTTTGTCGACGCTCATTATCCCGGGATTTTATTCATTCAAAGTTGGTGATGTTCTTTCTTCTCCAGGTATGTCCACTTCGAATGAGGGAGGCATTGTTACTAGTGCGACGTATGCGATGACACAGCCTCGGGTCATCGTTAAATATTTGCAAACCTTAGCTATTCCGATTCAATTAAATTACGACTATGATTTTCCATTGTCGTCGAGTCTCTTTGAGACTAGAACGATAATCTGTCTTATAATTTTGTTAGTTTTGATCATAACCGCGTTGAAATCATATTCTCGGCATCCGCAGATTACCTTTGGCATCGGGTGGTTTTTTATAACATTGCTCGTGGAGTCGAGTATTATTCCGCTCACTTATGTTATCCAGGAACACAGATTATATTTACCATCCATAGGATTTTTTGTCGTCGTGATTTATATTTTTCAGCGCCTCATTCAGAATGAAAAATTTTTAATCGTTATATTTTCTATCATTCTGATTGCGTGTTCTATTCTAACCATACAAAGAAACACTATATGGAACAGCCGAACGGCGATGTTGACGGATATCACTAAAAAATCTCCTTCGAAATCGGAGGGATATCTTAATTTAGGAAAGGCTTATCTCGACGTAAAAGACTATCGGTTGGCTTTACTGAATTTAAATAAGGCAATTAAACTCAAACCGAAAAATTATGATGCTTATAATTATCGCGGGATACTTTTGTATCAAGAAGATTTGAATGCTATGGCAGCTGACGATTTTACGCAAGCCCTGAGTTTTGATCCCTCGCGCACAACCGCCCGCTTTAATCGCGCAAATGTGTATCGTAAAATCGGGCGATATGAATTGGCATTAACGGACATTAATAAAGTCATTGAATTAGCGCCGAATGATTTTCAGGGATATTTCAATCGCGGCAATATTTACACCAAGATGGATCAATATGACGCGGCTTTGAAAGATTATGAAATGGTCATTGAATTGCGGCCGAATTATTTTGAAGTTTATAAGAGCATTGGGAATGTGTACGAATTTCAGGGGAAATTTGATTTGGCATTAGACGAATATAATAAAGTTATTTCACAAAATGTTAAAGATATTGAAACTTATATATTAAAAGCAAATCTTTTAACGCGTCAGGGAAAGAATGAAGAAGCCTTGGCGGCGTATGATCAAGCACTGGCGATCAACCCGCAAAGAGGGGACGTTTATTACAAACGTTCATTTCTCCATTTTATGCGCATGGAATATGATCAAGCCTATGATGATATTATTATGTCTCAATATTTAAAAGAAAAGGTCGATCCGGGATATATTGAGCGGTTAAAGAAATATAAAGAGAATCCACGGCAATAAACTCTTCGTCAAAAATAAGTCTTTTCAGACAATATCAAAAATGGTATATTTGGTGCTCAATAGATTTATCTTTCCCGAAATAAAATTTTCAGACTTATGCGCCCGTAGCTCAATTGGATAGAGCATCTGACTTCGGATCAGAAGGTTGGGGGTTCGACTCCCTCCGGGCGCGTTCTTCTTCAATTTATTTTCTTTACAACGTTAAAACTTTTTTATAAGATACACCCGAATTATTTCATCGAATCTTTTTTAATCCAACATGACAACGGACACGGTACTCAAACTCACTCCACTTTACGACGAGCACTTGGCATTACATGCTCGAATGGTTCCTTTCGGTGGATGGAACTTGCCCGTTCAGTATAATGGAATTCTCGACGAGTATCAGCACACTCGGCAGAATGTATCGTTATTTGATATTTCCCACATGGGAGAATTTTTAATTCACGGTGATCCAGTTTCAAGCGGGCTCAATCGTATTGTTACTCAATCGATCGTCGACATGCCGGCTAAATCATGCCGGTACGGCGCCATATTGAATGAACAGGGCGGCGTCATCGATGATCTCATTGTGTTTCGCATTGAGAAAGAAAAATGGTTCATTGTTGTTAACGGCGCGACTACCGAGAAGGATGCATTACATTTTCAGAAACATTTGACAAAAAATTCAACCTTTGAAGATGTTTCATTACAAATTGGAAAGTTAGATTTACAAGGGCCTGAGTCGAGAAATATTCTAAAACAATTTATTGCCGATATTGATCGATTAGATTATTATACGTTTGATTATTTTGATTTATTAGGCGAAAATGTTTTGGTCAGTCGAACAGGATACACCGGCGAGTTGGGTTATGAGATTTATTATCCCTGGGATAAAACAGTTTCTTTGTGGAAAGCGTTGCTTAATATAAAGGAAGTTAAACCGGCGGGATTGGGCGCGAGAGATATGTTGCGATTAGAAGTTGGATACAGCTTGTACGGACATGAATTGGATGAGAATATCAGCGCGGTGGAATCAGGCCTCAAACGATTTATTGATTTTGATAAAGACTTTATCGGTAAAGAAGCAATAATTAAACAAAATGAAAAGCCTTTAAAGCGTAAATTAATCGGATTAATATCTGAATCCAGACGCTCGCCTCGATCAGAGCAGAATATATATAATAGTGAAGGTAAAAAGATCGGTATGGTAACCAGCGGCGCGTTTTCTCCTCATTTAGAAAGAGGAATCGGAATTGCCTTGGTGGAAGATGCGGATTTAAAAATAAATTCACCGATAAAATTTGGTAATGAAAAGAATCAGGAAAGTGCTATTGTGTCAGGTAAGAATTTTTATAAAAACGGATCATTAAAAAATTAACGGTAATGTAAATAGGAGAAGATGATGGATATTGATGAACACTTATTGTATTCAAAGGAGCATGAATGGGTCAACATCGATGGAGATGTTGCCACCGTCGGAATTTCTGATTACGCTCAAGAATCTTTAGGTGACATAACGTTTGTTGAGTTGCCTCAAGTCGACGATGAAGTTGAACAATTCGGTGAGCTAGCTTCCGTCGAGTCTGTCAAAGCCGCGAGTGATATTTTTTCACCGATGTCCGGCCAAATCATTGAAGTTAATGAAGACTTAGAAGACAAGCCCGGGCTCATCAATAAGTCACCTTATGATAAAGGCTGGATGGTTAAGATTCAGGTCAGCGATCTAGAAGAAAAGAATAATTTGATGACCGCCGAAGAATATGAAATGTTTATCGAAGGATTAGGCTAATTTGATTCCTTATATCGCCAATACAGATCAAGAAGTTCAGGCCATGCTTAAAGTCATCGGTGTTTCGTCAATCGATGAGCTTTTCGCGGATATCAAAGATGTGCATAAGCCTAAATCATTCCGTCTTCCTAACGGCCTTTCCGAATTCGAAGTTATTAAAAAATTACGAAAATTATCATTAAAAAATTCTGCCGATTTAACTCCCTTTATCGGTGGTGGTTATTATGACCATTATGTGCCGTCGGCGATAGGCGCTGTCATTTCTCGAGGAGAATATTATACAGCGTACACACCCTACCAGCCGGAAGTTGCTCAAGGCACCCTTCAAGCCCTTTATGAATTTCAAAGTTCTATCTGCGCACTAACAGGTATGGAAGCGGCTAACGCGTCTTTGTACGACGGGGGAACGGCTCTTTTTGAAGCAGCCATGATGTCTTTTCGTATAACCGGAAGAAGTAAAATCATTGTCGACGGCGGTGTCAGTCCGATTTATCGAAAAATCCTTTATTCCTATACAAATAATTTGAATTTTGAATTTAAAGAAACACCCGTTGTTCACGGTCAAAGTGACCGGGAGCAAATTTTTAAACTGTTGGATAAAAACACGTCCGCGGTCATTCTGCAAAATCCAAATTTCTTTGGAGCCATTGACGATCACACTGATATTGTTAAGAAAGCGCATGAATTGGGAATCTTAGTTATCCAAAGCGTCTACCCGATTGCCTTGGGACTGATGAAAACTCCTCGAGAAATGGATGTGGATATAGCAACAGGAGAAGGACAATCTTTGGGCTTGCCGTTAAATTTTGGCGGACCTTATTTGGGATTTATGACGACGAAAAAAGAATATATCCGGAAAATGCCGGGACGTATCGTCGGGCAAACGCTTGATCAAAACGGTAAACGTTGTTTTGTGAATACTTTGCAAGCCCGTGAACAGCATATCCGACGAGAAAAAGCTACCTCTAATATTTGTACGAATGTGTCCTTGTGCGCCGTGCAGGCCGGTATGTTTATGTCATTTATGGGTAAAACAGGATTTAAAGAATTAGCGACGGTTAATTTTCAGAAAGCTGAGTATGCTAAACAATTGATTGATCAAATTGACGGTGTTGAAGTTAAGAAAAGTTCGCCGACATTTAATGAATTTACTGTGTACTTGCCCGTCGATGCTTCACTCGTTGCTGAAAAAATGATTTCCAAGGGTTTTGCCGCCGGTTTCCCGTTAGGCCGATATTATAAATCCATGGAACGGTATATGATCGTCGCTGTTACGGAAAAAAGAAGTAAAGATGAGATCAATCATTACGTACAGGCTTTAAGAGAAACGTTAAAAGAGTTGGTTCCTGAGGCGGTATCATGCAATTAATATTCGAAAAAAGTGTAAAAGATCGACGAGCCTACATCAATCCGAAGGCGGATGTCGACAAAGGTGCTGCGTTTCCAGCTAAATATGCCCGTTCGCAGGATTGCCCTTTTCCCGAACTTTCCGAATTGGAAGTGGTGCGTCATTACACCAATTTATCCAAATTAAATTATTCGATCGACACCCATTTTTATCCTTTGGGTTCCTGCACGATGAAATATAATCCAAAGTTTTGTGAGACCGTCGCGCAATTGCATGGTTTTTCTGATTTACATCCTTTGATTCCTCAATTAAAAAACGGGGAACAATTTGTTCAAGGCGCGTTGGAAGTCCTCTATGAATTAGAACGTTGGATGTGTGAGATGACGGGAATGGATAAATTTACGATGCAGCCTTTAGCGGGAGCGCATGGTGAGTTAACCGGTGTTATGATGATGGCCGCGTATCATAAGGCCAAAGGTGCTAAGAAAAAATATATCATTATCCCCGATTCAGCCCATGGAACAAATCCAGCGACGGCGAGTATTGCTGGTTATGAAACCATTTCCATTCCTTCGACGCCGGAAGGTGTTATGGATATTGAAATTTTAAAGAGTAAGATTAATGACGAAGTCGCTGGTTTAATGATGACATGTCCAGACACGTATGGACTTTTTAATTCGGACATAGATAAGATCGCTAAAATGATTCATGCCGTCGACGGAATTATGTATTATGACGGCGCGAATTTAAATGCTATTCTTGGACGTTGTCGTCCAGGTGATATTGGTTTTGATGTTATGCACATTAATACTCACAAGACATTTACTACTCCGCATGGTGGCGGCGGACCTGGTGCCGGTCCCGTCGGTGTTACAAAAAAATTAGAGCCGTATTTGCCGATTTCACGCGTCGTTAAGAAATCCGACGGAACATTTGCCTTGGATTACAATTATCCGGACACGATCGGATATATTGCTTCTTTTTATGGAAATTTTGCTCTTTTGGTGCGAGCTTATGCTTATATGCTCTTATTAGGAGAAGAAGGTTTGCGCGCTGTTAGTAATCATGCCGTTCTGAATGCCAACTATATTAAAGAAAGGCTCAAGAGCAAATTTCATTTAGCGTTTGACCGTATCTGTATGCATGAAGCCGTTTTTACGGCGAAACATCAAGCGGAAAGAGGCGTTCACGCGATGGATATAGCGAAATTTTTGATCGATCAAGGTTTTCATCCGCCGACAGTGTATTTCCCTATAACTGTAAAAGAATCTATTATGATTGAACCTACCGAAACTGAATCAAAGACAACCATGGATCAATTCATTGACGCCATGTTTAAAGCTGATGAAGTCAGTTTATCCGATCCAGACAGTTTTCATTCTCTTCCAAAAACGACTCCTATTTCCCGGCCGGATGAAGTCAAAGCCGCACGGGAATTGAATACAAATTATTTTAATCAAAAAAATTAATTTATGATTTTAAGAGATATATCCTTTGATCGTCCGGAGGAAAATATTTTGTTTGATGAGGTGCTTCTTCAATTAGCCGAAGAAGGCCTATCCGACGAAGTATTGAGACTTTGGGAATCGCCAAGTTATTTTGTTGTTTTAGGGCGTATCGGACGTGCCGACGAAGATGTCAAACAGATGAATGTGAAAGAAAACCGTATTCCTGTTTTAAGAAGAAGCTCGGGAGGTGGAACTGTCTTACAAGGCCCGGGTTGCTTGAATTATTCATTGATCTTATCAAAGGAAAGTCATCCTGCCATCGCTGATTTAAAAAAATCGTATCAGCATATTCTCGGTAAAGTGGTGAATGCTTTAAGTAATGAAGGAATTATCGCGGATTATCTTCCGATATCAGATATCGTACTAAAATCATCCTTGCGCAAGTTTTCGGGCAATGCCCAAAAAAGAGGAAAGAAGTTTATTCTTCATCATGGAACAATATTATATGATTTCGATTTAAAATTAGTCGAAGAATATCTATTAATGCCCAAAGATATGCCGGAATATAGAAAACACAGAGGGCATCTTGAATTTGTGACGAATATATCAGTAGATGCAGTTAAGATCAAAGAGGCTATGGCTCGGGAGTTTAACGCTCAACCGTCCACGGAAGGATTAGCTGTTCAAGAAAAAGAACGTATGCAGAAGCTGGTCGATGGGAACAAAACAATTTTGCTGGTGAACCATTGACAGTTGAATAAATCTGCCTATAATAAAAATTAGTTCTTAAGTTAATGCAAGGAGAACACTTTGATCCGTCCAATATTTAAAACCACCTTGATTCTTTTTCTTTTCACTTTCCTGTCCGCGCAATTTACGTACGCTGGAATGATTAATTATGAAAAACTTAAGCGTGCACAATCATCTGTTAATATTCAACCATCTAAACAGAGTGATGGGCCGGCTGTATCAAACAGAGTTGAACGATTGTATGATTTTAGTCGGGACGGATATCTTCAAAATGATGAACTTAAAGATTTTTATAAAGATGTGATTGCTTCCGTCAAGAATAAAGGAAAGTTTCAAGTCAGTTCGGATTTATTAAAGCAGTTTGATGCGGACAATGATGGGCAAATCTCGCTTTCCGAAACGAACTCCATTGCCAGCCAAATTAACTGATTAAATTAAACCATAAACCTGCTCTCGATTGACCATGTGGCAGGATTTTTTATAAAAATATTTTTCCCTCAAGAGGCTCATATATCTTCCTCCATATAAATACTATGCGTGTATCATCTAAATGGATTACTTTATCTTTATTATTTATCTGTGTCGGCTGCAATCCAGCCGAACAATTAACCAATCCCATTATGGTTCCGAATAAAACTGAAAATACTATGGAAAAAGCATCCATAGAAACCAAAGACCCTGCCACATATCAATCCTATATTGATTTCTTTGAAAAAGTTTATACGCTGATGAATGAAAATTATTACAAAGACATCGATCGTAAAGAATTCGACCGGTTCATCAATGTGTTTAATACAAAAATCTATAAAGAATTAGAGGAAACTGGTAAATCGGATGATTTTGTCCGCTGGAGAAGCGCTGCTTATCTCATTGATTTTTTAAAACAGAAAGATGATATATTCTCGGCCTTTTATCCGCCGGAGCCAGCTAAAGAATATGAAGCAACGGCTTTAGGAAAAAAAGTTGACCTAGGTATTGAAGGTGAGAAAATCATGCAGGGTTACCGTGTTAAATTCGTCGAGCCGCGATCAGATGCGTATGAAAAAGGCTTGAAAGAGAATGACTTGGTTTTGAGTATCGACGGTACGTTGTCCGATTCTCTCACATTAGAGCGGATCAATGAATTATTAACACCCTTGGAAGGCTCCACGATTTCACTGGTATACCTCGATGGAACTACGCAGCAACAGCATTCAATCGATCTTGTTTCGAAAGAATATTTTAAGCAAGGTGTATTTAATGTGCCAATTCCTGTCGAGAATTTATATTGCCTGCAAATTAAACGATTCAACCGTATGACCGGCGAGGACATGCTTCGATTCATTAAGTATTTTAGTTTGCAGGGGCCAATGAAAGGTTTAATTATTGATTTGCGAGGTAATCCTGGGGGGCCGCCATTAGCTGCTCGAGAAATTTCATCTTTTTTTCTCACCGGCGGCGACGAATTTGCGTATTTTCAGAAAAAAGATCAGCCTAAGGCATCCCTAGATGTTCCAGTGATTCCACCAGAACTCCATTACGACGGACCACTCGTCATTTTGATCGATAAGGGCAGCGGAAGTGCGTCGGAATTATTTTCCGGGGTTTTGCAAAATCGAAAACGCGCGGTGCTGATGGGGCAGAATTCAGCCGGCCAAGTTTTTCTTAAAAGTATGTTTCCGTTAGACGACAAATCTATGATATTATTAGTCACCGCTAGAGGTTATCAACCGGATGGACAAGTTTTCAGTTTTAATGGACTAACGCCGGACCGTGTCATTAATGAGCAAGAGCAGCCCGATATTCTCAAATACGCTGTCAGTTATTTAATATACATGAATAAAATCCAAGAAAACATTAATGAAAAAACAGATGGATGATTTTCCCAACGCTGATAAAAATATCTTAAAGCAAGTTAAGATATTAATTATTATTCCGGCGTATAATGAACAAGAAAGTATTCAACAAACCATTCAAGAAGTTCTTTCCGTTAAATATCCGCTGTCAGCCGTCGTTATCAATGATGGTTCGACGGATCAAACCGCCGTCAATGTATCCAAAACAAATGCATTACTTATATCCTTACCTTTTAATCTTGGTATCGGCGGTGCAGTACAAACTGGTTTTAAATTTGCTAAAGAATATGATTTTGATTTAGCGGTTCAGGTCGATGCCGATGGTCAGCATGATATAAGTTTTTTGGAGAAATTGATTCAACCGGTTCTGGATAATGAAGTCGATATGTCGATCGGCAGCCGGTTCATTCCTCCGTTTACAGGTTATCAATCATCCTTCGTCCGACGTATTGGCATTAATTTTTTTGCCAAGCTCATCAGTCTAATCACCAATTATAAAATAACAGATCCTACGTCGGGGTTCCGCGCGTATAACAAAAAAATGATTAATGTGTTCGCGCAATATTATCCGCATGATTTTCCGGAGCCGGAAGCCATTGTTGTGGCTGGACGGTATCGTGCCAGAATTAAAGAGGTTCCGGTCGAAATGCGAAAACGGATGTTAGGTCAAAGTTCGATCCGGTATTTCAAAACATTGTATTATATGATTAAAGTGACCATCGCGATATTATTGGCCCGCATTAAACAAAAAAAGGAATTGTAACCGATGATTATCAAGATTATTATCATCCTCAGCAGTTTGGTCATGCTTTTTTTTATCTTGGAGTTGATTCGTAAGGAAAAGCTGACGTTTAAATATGCTTTCGCGTGGATTGGTGTCACGTTATTGACTATGTTTTTTGCTGTATTTCATCAGTTATTGTTTACGTTAGCCTATATTTTAGGATTTGAACTGCCAAGTAATTTTATTTTCTTCGCATTTTCCGGTACTTTTTTTATTCTAAGTTTTTTAATGACTATTTTTTTATGCCAGCAGAATAATCGAAATGATGCGATGGCGCAGAAGATTGGTATTTTGGAATTTGAATTAAACCAAATTAAAAATAAAATCGATCATGAAAAAGATGGCTTCACAAAATCTTGAATTTCCTAAAGCACAGGACTGGAATAATTATTGGGGAATGGACCAGACGCAACGCTTTACTCGCCTAAGCTGGTCGAAAAAAAGAATTCTTCGAATATTACAGCCGTATATATTAAGAGAAGAAAAAGCATTAGACGCCGGATGCGGCAGCGGATTTTTTTCAGAATATTTTTGTGAACAAGGAATGAACACAACGGCTTTGGATTATTCGCAAACCGCGCTCGATTTAGTTCACGAAAGAACAAACGGCCGTGTTCATATCATGAAAGCCAACCTAGTCGATCAAAATTTAAACTCATTAACGAGTGATAAATTTAATATTATTTTTACGGACGGGCTACTCGAACATTTTTCTCCCGGCGACCAAGATAAGATTATCAAAAATTTAACTGACGTCCTGCATACAAACGGTGTCATGATCAATTTTGTTCCCAATCGCTGGTCCCCATGGGAATTGATTCGGCCGATGTACATGCCCGGGATCGTCGAGGATCCGTTTACTTTGAGTGAACTGACTGATTTGCATGAAAGAAACAATTTAAAAATCATCGCGCGCGGCGGCGTGAATGTTATTCCCTGCGCATGTTCTCCCGACGCTCTTATCGGATCACGATTCGGAATGCTTTTATTTACGATAGCCAAGAAACAATGAATGAATCCCGCATCAGTGTTGTTGTTCCCGCCTATAACTGTGAAAAAACGATTGCCCGCTGTATCGAATGTATTCTGGGCCAATCGCATCCCGTCGATGAAATCATTATCGTTGATGACGGCTCCACGGATCGGACCGCCGAAATCATTAAGGCATTTAAAACGGTTCAATATGTGCATCAATTAAATTCCGGACCAGCGTCGGCAAGAAATACCGGAGCGCGGCAAGCCACGGGAGAATTTATTTTTTTTACCGATTCAGATTGCGCGCCGGATAAGGATTGGATTTCATTAACGATAAAACATTTTAGTAATGCTTCCGTCGCTGTCGTTTCCGGAAGTTATGGTATTGGCAATCCGGAATCCCGTTTAGCGCGGTGTATACATCAAGAAATTATTTTCAGGCATCAACATTTAATGCCGAGCTATCCAAAATCATTCGGAAGTTATAATTTCGGTATCCGCAAAGAAGTTTTTGACCAAGTCGGTAGATTTAATGAGTCTTACCGACGAGCTAGCGGGGAAGATAATGATTTGAGTTACAAGATATTAGCCCACGGTTATAAAATTTATTTTGAACCAGCGTCGATTGTTGATCATATTCATCCAACCAAGGTGATTAAATATTTGAAAGAACAATTTCGGCATGGCTTTTGGCGGGTGAAAATGTACATGCAACACCCAAACATGGCTAAAGGTGATGATTACACGTTTTGGAAGGATATTGTCGAAATTCCCATAGCAATATGTATTGTGTTTTTTTTATTATTGAGTGTATTTAAATTTATTTTTTTGGTGATAGCGGTCACTTTTATTTTTTTGTTAGGTGTAACTGAACTATACTATGGTTTTTTAATGCTGAAGAAATTTGAAGACAGAATTTTTTCGGGTTTAGTCTTTTTTTTAAGATCATTTGCCAGAGCGGCGGGCTTTTTATCAGGAATAATGTTTTTTATTACTAAAAAAAGTTAAATTAAACTTGTAAGCAGTAATGCTCATGTTAAGATAATTATAAATTTAATTACTTATATATTTTTTACAGGTTTAATACTTGACGCCAATGGATATAAATAATCCTCCGCACAAAATTGGATACTTTTCTTTACTAGGTTTCAAACACGAACCTTTTTCTACCAGTCCCGATCCAGAATTTTTCTACCACACTCGTGAACATGATATGGCCTTGACCAATCTTCTGATTGAATTAAGGCTGCGCCGCGGTCTTTCGGTCATTTTTGGGGATATCGGCACAGGAAAAACCACTCTTTCTCGGAAATTAGTCCATGAATTGAATAAACGCGGAGACATGATCTTTCACATGATCCTGGATCCGGAATTCCGCACGGAAAATCAGTTTTTGATCTCCTTAGTCAAAAATTTCGGGATAAACCTCGCCGAGAAAAAGGGAGACTTAAATCGTATTGATATCATGGATCTTAAGGATGAAATTGAAAAATTTCTTATTTCAAAGACACTTGAAGAAAAAAGGACGATTATATTAATCATTGATGAGGCTCAGAAGCTGGATTTGACCACTTTAGAAACATTACGGATGCTATTAAATTTTGAAACAAATGATCACAAATTGATTCAGTTGGTTTTATTGGGACAGCTTGAACTTTATGCCAAAGTTGTGAACATGGCAAATTTTATGGACCGCATTAGTTTCAAATATACATTGAATCCGTTGGGTGTAAAAGAGACATCTGAGCTGATCAATTTTAGAATTGCTAAAGCCGGATACAAGCGTGAGCAAAAAATTTTTTTGGATGACGCGGTCAGCGAAGTTTTTAATTATACAAAAGGATATCCGCGAAAAATCAATATGTTGTGTCATAAAATTTTAAAAGAATTGGTGATGAATGATAAATATATTGCTGATGCTGAATTTGTTAGGCATGTTATTGCTCAGAATGAGCAGCGGAGATCGACGGAGATTTGTGAAAATTTAAATTTTGAAAATTCATTTGTAAAAAATTGATTTTCATCTTGCTAATAAATTTTTTGAATATAAAATTATAAATATATGATTCTCAAAAAGAAAGAAACGGCAGAACAAAAACTTTTGAAGATGATTGAAGCTTCATCCACGGATGGAATTGCGTCTTCTAATAAAGCTCATCAAAAAGTTTTGAAGAAACAAGATCTGCTTACGGTTTTAAAATCAATCAATAAACTTTTGTTGGTGGGGATTATTTTTGTGGGATGTTTGGTGGCGTTTGAAATTAAATCCGGAATGACCCTCATTGGAAAAGACATAAAAATTTCGGCTGCTTCTAAGAAAGGGTCAGCTGATACAAAAAAATCAGAACTATTGACCATTCAAAGCCTGCCTTACTATTTAGCAGGTGTTAACCGCCGCAATATTTTTCAGTCTTATGAATCGGTTTCTACGGCTAAAGCGCCGGCCCAAGAGCAGATGAATATTTCCCGTCAGTTACGAAATTTTAAGTTGGTGGGTATTTCTTGGTTGGATCACGTTGATACTGCTTCAGTTATGATCGAAGATACAGATAAGAAAATCACTTATTTTCTGAAAAAAGGGGAGAAAATCGGCAATATCGAGGTCAATATGATTTACGCGGATAGCGTAAAGCTTGGCCTTGAAAATGAGGAGATGATACTAAAATATGAGAAACCACAACTGTAAAATGAGTTTAACCCGGCTAATTGGTTTGCCGTTTTTCTTGTCGGCCGTTCTTTTCACGGTTTCTACTACGCGCGTTTATGCCCAAACCCCGATTGAAGTGAAGAAATATGAGGAAGAAATTCTTCAGCGGATGAAAAGGACAATCACCCTAGATGTTCGAGATATGAATATAGTGGATGTCATTAAGTTTTTGGCTTTAAAAGGTGATTTTAACGTGGTAATTAGTCCTACCGTCGAAGGTCGATCAACTGTTCTTCTTAATAGTGTCACGATTAAAGATGCCTTAGATATTGTTATCATTTCTAATAACCTCGCCTATAAAATTCAAGGTGAAATTGTCCAGATTATGAGCTCGGCTGAGCATGAATCTATGTTTGGAAAAAGATTTGGAGATCAGACGATTGTAGCAACGATTCGATTAAATTATGCCAAGCCTAGCTATGCCCTTGCCGCGTTGGAAGGAATAAAGAGTAATGTTGGTCGTATTATTATAGATGAAGACACTGGTTCAGTTGTTATGATTGATACTCCGGAAGCCATTGAAAAAATGAAGTTGGCTATCGATGAAATCGAAAAGCCTCTGGATACATATGTTTACTCGCTACAATACGCGAGTGCAGAAGTTGTCGCTAATAAACTTAGAGCGCGTATAGATGCTAAAGCTGTTGGTTCAATTACTCCCGATGAGCGTTCGAATAAATTGATTGTCCGCGCTTTTCCGGAACGACGTAAAGAAATTGAAATGCTGATTAAAAAATTGGATACAGCCACAAAAGAAGTTCTTGTTGACGCAAGAATTCTGCAAATTGTTTTCAATCCTCAATATGATATGGGGATAGATTGGCATAAAGATTTCCGCGATAGCGATCATTCCGATATACAAAAACTTCAGTTTAACAACACTTTTCTAGACAGAGATAATCTATCTGCATCGGATCCTTTGTATTCGTCTTTTGGTCAGGTGGCTTATGGAAATTTCGACGTGGATTCATTTGAAGTTGCTATTCGCGCGCTTAAACAAGTCAGCGAAACAAAAATTTTATCTAATCCAAAAATTTTAGTAACCAATAATGAAGAAGCGAAGATTCATATCGGAGACACTGTCCCGTATATTATTTCTACCACATCAGGAACGGGTGATAACGCTATTACAAGTGAAGATGTCCGATTTATTGATGTTGGTTTAAAGTTAAATGTTACGCCCACGATCAACGACGAAGGATTTGTGACAATGCGTCTAAGGCCAGAAATCTCGACGATCGTCGGAACAGTTGAATCTCAAGGTGGCGGTATTCCACAAGTAAACAAGACAGAAGTTGAAACAACAGTTATGGTTCAAGATGGAAACAGTATTGTTCTTGGTGGGCTTAAGAAAGATGATAAATCACATTATAAAAAAGGTTTGCCTATACTAATGGATATGCCGATGTTAGGAAAATTATTTAGTAGAACCAGCGACGAGTATAATGATACTGAAATTGTAATTTTCTTAACACCTCGAATTATTACCGGGGATGAGGATGTTGATAAGGTGCAGGGAACAATTAAACCATACAAATCATATAGTACAGAAAATTAATTTTACCGAAGAGGGGCAAGCCAATGTCAAATTTTGAATCTGAAATAAAAAATAATCTGAAACGAATTGGATCGATTTCCATTCTTGCTGGCCTCATTCTGTCAAACGCTCTTCCGGTGAGAGCCGAAACAACGAGCGGTGATGTTCGTTCGAGAGAGGATAAGACTAACAACTTAATCACGAACATCGATTTGTACAATGTTAATGACAAAAAGCTTACTGAAGACGCGGCTAAAGCTCATTACAATATGGGCAATATTTATTTTGAAAAGGGATTGTATGAAATTGCTGTCCGCCAATATTTTCAAGCTGTCTCATTGATGCCCGATGATCCGGATGCGCATTTTAACTTAGCTTTTGTCAGTGGCGAATATCTTGAAGATTTTAAAACGGCTTTGAAACACTATAAACTTTATCTTTATTTGAATCCTGATGCGAGCGATAAGAAATTTGTGAATGAAAAGATTGTTCAAGCTCAGTTAGCGCTTAGATCGTCTGTGAATTCGGTTTTAGAAGAAGAAAAGAATAAGTAACTTGAGTGAGTTGTCGTTTACGGCATTGGTACGCGTTACTATCGGTTGGCAAAAATAACAAAGAATACTAAATAGTTTTAAGTAAATTCAATAATTTACCTGTTGGAAATTGTTTGTACTGGTGATCATGATCTAGTGTTTAGCCAAAAGCGAATACAACCAGTAGCATGTTTCAGAAGGTAAAAATAAAAAATAATTATGAAAATATTCAAAAGATTTAGTTTTCTTATTAATATAATTATAGTATTGAACAGTTTTATTATTATTTCTGAAGCCAATAATTTAACGATTTCCAATGTTTCTTTAGCTGACCGAAATCCATCTGATAAGACGCTAATTGCTCAGTTCGATATACGTTGGGATCACGCCTGGAAAACAAAAATTAATCACGACGCTGTTTGGCTAACCTTCCGCCTTCACTCTCCGTCAGTAACCCCCACCGACAAAAAACTTTGCCAAATAACCGATAGCGGCCTTAACCCCATTCATTCCTCGACGGGGACAGCGACAAATATTGAAATTTATGTTCCAGAAGACCAAAAGGGAGCTTTTGTGCGTTTAAACCATTATGCGGTTGAGCCGACTGTGGATTCCGAATCCGTTCAAGTAGAGTTGGACTATGACGCTTGTGGTTTTACCGCTAATGATTCCGTATTTCTTACTGTTTCTGCCTTAGAAATGGTTTATATCCCGCAAGGTGAATTTTATGCAGGTGATTATATGGCGAGTACGGCTGCTCTTCACGCAGGAAGTTCCGACGACAACCCATGGTATATTGCGGATGAAGAAAGCATTTCCATCTCTAACCCGACGTCAAATGGTTATCGATACGCATCAGCTGGATTGCCTGGAGAAGATGTTACGGGTACGACATTTAATATTCCTGGTCAATTTCCAAAAGGCTACAACGGCTTTTATATGATGAAATACGAAATAACGGAAGGACAATGGGTTGAATTTATTAATTCATTGCCTTCAAGCGGTGCTCGAGCTAATCACGATTTGACTGATAATAATCACAAAAACACGGATACCGTCGTCGCGCGCAACACAATTAGCTGTTCAGGTACACCGTTAAGCTGCTCTACTCAACGGCCTCAACGTGCCTTAGGATATCTTTCATGGATGGATCTTGCTGCATTTCTTGATTGGTCTGCTTTACGACCGATGACCGAATTGGAATTTGAAAAAAGCGCGCGCGGGCCGGTATTACCAAAAGAAGGTGAATTTGCTTGGGGCGCAACCGGTATCGTTTCACCCGGAGCCTTAACAGCTGGTGATGAAAATGGATCTGAAGAATCTTTAACCGCTGAGGCTAACGCGAATGTCGGTAATGTGACATTAACAGGCGGAGATACACCATATGGACCAGATTTTGTGACAGGACCGTTACGATCAGGAATTTTTGCCAGCGAAGCGACGGACAGAGAAAGTTCCGGGGCAAGTTATTATGGCGTTATGGAATTATCAGGAAATTTACGTGAGCGAATCGTTACTGTTGGAAATGCGGCCGGCCGTTCTTTTGCTGGTTCCCATGGCGATGGTGTTTTGTCGACGGCTAGCGGATATGAGGGAAATGCAGATCAATCAGATTGGCCGGGAATAGATGCGCAAATCAATTATGGTGTAACGGGGGCCGCTGGTTCCGGTTTTCGTGGCGGTTCATTTACCGATGTTTTACCTGGTTCGCCACTGACGATTTCCAATCGCGAAGAGGCCGCCAAAGCTGACATCAACGCTTACAATAATTCCGGTGGAAGAGGAGTGAGGACTTACGATGGGAATTAAAATTTTACGGAGCGTCTATATTTTTTTCCTCGTCGGGGTAGCGCTTTCTTTCCTACCTACGGATGCTTTGGCAAATCATTTACAGATTAACAACTTTGCTCTAACCACGTCTAATGTTGGGAACAATACAATGACATTTTCCGCTGATTTTATGTGGGAAAATAGTTGGAAATCAGTGGACAGTAATGACGCGGTTTGGGTTTTTTTAAAATACTCGACGGACGGTGGAACAACTTGGAAACATGCGAGTATGGCAGGAAGTGGAATTAATCCAGCCGGTTTTGATCCTAAATTGGGTTTTCAAATAAGTGTTCCGTCTGATGAGAAAGGATTTTTTCTGGAATTGGCTAATTTTTCCAATGGAAATATTGATGTAAAAAGTGTGAAATTTGTTTGGGATTATGGTCAAGATGGATTAACCGACGATGAGGCTGTGGCCGCTAATACGGTAACCAAAATATATGGTGTCGAAATGGTTAAAATTCCTCAAGGCGCGTTTTACGCCGGCGATGGAAATAGTTCTTCGGATTATCGCTTTACACAAGGAAGCGGCGACAATGAGCCATGGTACATAGCTAATGAAACGGCGATCAATGTGACGAACGCAGTGGTTGACGGATTTTATTATCAAAGTTCCGGAGCTTCGGGTGAAAGCGCGACAGGCGCTAATTTTCTTATTCCAACATCATTTCCTAAAGGGTTTAATTCATTTTATCTCATGAAATATGAATTAACGGAAGGTCAGTGGGTTAGTTTTTTTAATACTTTGTCTTATGAGCAAAAAGTTACTAGGGATATTACTTCTGGTGTTGCCGGCGGAAAAAATTCTGATTCTGTGGTTAATCGTAACACAATCTCCTGGAACGCTGCAGATGAACGGGCTGTTGCGCAAACATCTCGGCCTGATCGACCTATGAGTTTTATGTCATGGCCGGATTTATTGGCCTACGCGGATTGGGCTGGACTAAGGCCAGTGACGGAATTGGAATACGAAAAAGCTGCTCGTGGCGTGGACATTCTTCCTTTAGTAAACGAATATGCCTGGGGAAAAGATACTTACAATGACGCTTTATCCAATGAAATTTATCCGGATACAGATGAAGATGGCCGAGAACAAATATTTGACGGCGGCGCGAATATTAATCGTAATACCTTGAGTTGGTCATCCGGTGATGGGCGTGCTGGCGGTCAAGCGGCGGGACAAGTTGGTCCATTACGCGCTGGAATTTTTGCTGAATCCAGTACAAACCGTACGACGAGCGGAGCGGGTTATTATGGCAATATGGAATTATCGGGAAATTTAAATGAGATGGTGGTCAGCGTCGGAAGAAATCAAGGGCGTCAATATCTTGGTTCTCACGGCGACGGGCAATTAACTCAGTTAGCTGGTTTTGAAGGAAATGCGAACAATACCGACTGGCCTGGCATAGATACAACCGATGCCGCTCGAGGCGTTACATCGACGGTGGGCTCAGGCTGCCGCGGCGGTGATTTTCAGTCCGCTGTTCGGGCTTTTCAAATTTCGACCAGGATCGACGCATCAAGGGATCCGGACAGTTTAGGTTATCAACAGCGGTATGATCCATCGTTGGGAATTTTTCAGGGCGGCCGTCTCGCACGGACAGCCCCATAGTAACAAAATAGTTGGCGTAATTTTTTATGATGAAATCTAAAAAATCAGGTTGGTATTACCAATTTCACAGAGTCGTGAGCTGTGTCGTCGCGGCCCTGCTTATTTTTGCGCAGATTCCTTCAGTCGCCCTGGCGCAATATACAGGTGGTTCTTACGGCGGTGATGAAGAATCATCCCTAGCTAATGATATCTATAAAGGCGGCCCAAGTACGGGTCTAACGAGTGGCACTTCCCCTAGTGTCGAGTCATTATTACACGGCGCTCCTTCCAAGCTTGTCTTCACACAAATTCCTTCCGCTACAAAACACAGTTTCGAATTCAAACGCCAACCGATCGTAGAAATTCGAGATACCAATGACAATTTGATTACATCAGACAACTCCACTCAAGTTACGTTAGATATCTTTAATAATCCCGGAGACGGTACCCTAAATGGTACGACCACAGTAACAGCCTCCGGTGGTAAAGTCACCTTCAGCGGTTTATCACTTTCGACGGCTGGGGAACTTTATACGCTGATTGCCACGGCTCCCGGCCTTACCTCAACAATTTCTGACCCGTTTGATGTGTTCGCGGGAACAGGGGTAAAGCTGGCAGCCGTATGGGATGATAGTGCACAAACAGGAGTAGGTTCTTACACTATTTTTGCTTGGGTTGAATCAGATAATAATCGTGTCACATTAGACGACGGAACGTTATCTGTTTGTCGGGACGGTACTCTATATAATTCTGCTGGTGCAGCCGAACCGGGTACAGCGGGTGACGACGTCAGTGCTGGTGGAAATCTTCCATTCGGTAGTAATGGGGCTAATGATGATCATATCCCCAGTGACGCGGATGATTGGTGTCAATCCGGTGAGTGGACTCCTTCTAATTTCCTCGATTCATTTTTTGTTAACCTTTCTATTCGCGTAAGTCCAGGAAATGATTTTGAAACTTATGCGCCATTACCAAATATTAATCCATCTTTATCTGATATAGCTGAAGATTTTAACTGGGACCGCATTGAAGCTATTTACGAAGATACCTCAACGATTAATTGGGATGACATTTCTGTGATTAAGGCGGATACAGATACGATTAACTGGGAAGACATTGCCGTTTTAAAGTCTGATACGACAGCGATCCGTTCAGTAACAAATTCGATGAGTGCGGCTAGCATTAATTGGGACGATATCGGCGTATTGAGTAATACTAACGTCAACTGGAACGATATTATGCGACTTACTGTCGCTGGAATTAATTGGAGTGATATAGATGTATTAAGTGATGCAGGAATCAATTGGGCTGATATCTCATCCATGAGCCTTAAAGGAATTAACTGGACGGACATTGATGTATTAAGTGATGCAGGTGTTAATTGGGCCAATCTTCAAACATTAACACGAGCCGGAATTAATTGGAGTGATATCGATGTTCTCTCCGATGCTGGTGTTAACTGGTCTGATTTGCAAAGGATGAGTTCTTCCGGTGTTAATTGGTTGGATGTGGCTGTCATGAGCGGAGCTAGAATTAGTTGGGATGAGCAAATTAATTGGTACTCTTTAGCGAGTTTGACTAGTTCTGGTGTTAACTGGGAAGATCTCGTCGTATTTTCAGAAGCTGGCGTTAACTGGAGCAGTATCGGTGTTATGACAACATCAGGAATCAACTGGACGGATATTGATGTGCTAAGTGATGCGGGAATCAATTGGTCAGATATTAATGCGTTGAGTCGAATAGGAATTAATTGGAGCGATATTGATGTCATGAGTGATGCTGGTGTCAATTGGTCAGACCTGAATGCCCTCAGTCGCGCGGGAATCAACTGGAGTGATTTAGACGTCTTAAGTGATGCAGGAATTAATTGGTCTAGTATCGGTGCATTGTCTGCCGCCGGAATCAACTGGTTGGATATTGATGTTTTGAGTGATGCCGGAGTGAATTGGTCTGATCTCAATGTTTTAACTCGAACAGGAATCAACTGGTCAGATATCGATACCATGAGTGATGCGGGCGTGAACTGGTCTGATCTTAACGCTTTAAGCCGAACAGGAATTAATTGGAGTGATATTGACGTTTTAAGCGACGCGGGTGTGAACTGGTCAAATATTGGCGCATTATCCGTTGCTGGAATTAATTGGAGTGATATTGATATCTTGAGCGATGCGGGTGTAAATTGGAGTGATATTGGTGCTTTGTCGTTGGCAGGAATTAATTGGAGTGACATTGATGTCTTAAGTGATGCTGGTGTCAACTGGTCGGATCTCAATGCATTAAGCCGTACTGGAATTAATTGGAGTGATATCGATGTCTTAAGTGACGCGGGTGTTAATTGGTCAGACATAAATGCTTTAAGCCGTACGGGAATCAATTGGAGTGATATTGATGTGCTAAGTGACGCGGGTGTCAATTGGTCTGATCTTCAAGCTTTGTCCCGAGCCGGAATTAATTGGAGTGATATTGATGTGCTAAGTGACGCGGGTGTTAATTGGTCAGATATTAATGCCTTAACGCGAGCTGGAATTAATTGGAGTGATATTGATGTCTTAAGTGATGCCGGCGTCAATTGGTCTGATTTTAACGCGTTAAGCCGAACGGGAATCAATTGGACCGATATAGACGTTTTAAGTGATGCGGGTGTCAATTGGTCAGATCTTCAAGCGATGTCAAGAGCGGGAATCAATTGGACGGATATTGATACATTAAGTGATGCGGGTGTTAATTGGTCGGATATTAATGCTTTAACGAGAGCTGGAATTAATTGGAGTGATATTGATGTCTTAAGCGACGCCGGTGTCAATTGGTCTGATTTTAACACTTTAAGTCGCACAGGTATTAATTGGAGTGATATTGATGTTATGAGTGATGCCGGGGTCAATTGGTCAGATCTTCAAGCCTTGTCGATTGCTGGAATTAATTGGGCAGATATAGATGTAATCAGTGACGCTGGAATTAACTGGTCAGATTTTCAGGCTTTGTCTCGAGCCGGAATTAATTGGACGGATATAGATGTATTGAGTGACTCAGGCGTGAATTGGTCTGGTATTCAAGCTTTATCTGTCGCCGGTGTTAACTGGACAGACATTGATGTGCTAAGTGACGCGGGTGTTAACTGGTCGGATCTCCATGCACTAAGCATTTCTGGTATTAACTGGACGGATATCGATGTGTTAAGTGACGCGGGAGTTAATTGGAGTGGAATTCAGTCTTTATCCGTCGCCGGAATTAATTGGACGGACATAGATGTATTGAGTGATGCTGGTGTGAATTGGTCCGATCTTAACGCTTTAAGCCGCACAGGAATTAATTGGAATGACATCGATGTATTAAGTGATGCGGGTATTAATTGGAGTGGAATTCAAACTTTATCCGTCGCTGGAATTAATTGGACAGATATTGATGTTTTAAGTGACGCGGGAGTTAATTGGAGTGACATTAATGCCTTAACAATAGCCGGAATCAATTGGACAGACGTCGACGTTCTCAGTGATGCAGGTGTTAATTGGTCTGATCTTCAAGCGATGACACGAGCAGGTGTCAACTGGACTGATATCGATACGTTGAGCGATGCTGGTGTTAACTGGAGTGGAATTCAAGCTTTATCCGTCTCAGGAATTAACTGGACAGATATCGATGTACTAAGTGATGCGGGTATAAATTGGTCTGACATTAATGCATTAAGTAGAACAGGCATTAACTGGACGGATGTCGATATATTAAGTGATACCGGTATAAATTGGTCTGATTTACAAGCCATGTCTCGGGCTGGTGTCAACTGGACCGATATCGATGTGTTAAGTGACGCGGGTGTTAATTGGAGTGGAATTCAATCTTTATCCGTCGCTGGTATCAACTGGACTGATGTTGATGTATTGAGTGATGCTGGTGTTAATTGGGCTGATCTTAACGCATTAAGCCGTACTGGTATTAACTGGACGGATATTGATGTGTTAAGTGATACAGGAATTAATTGGTCGGATCTTCAAGTTTTATCCGTCGCTGGTATTAATTGGACAGATATTGATGTCTTAAGTGATGCAGGTATTAACTGGTCGGATCTCAATGCTTTAAGTCGCACGGGTATTAACTGGAGCGACATTGATGTTCTAAGTGACATCGGTGTGAATTGGTCAGATATTCAGGCGATGACAAGAGCGGGTGTCAACTGGACCGATATAGATGTGCTAAGTGACGCAGGGGTTAATTGGAGTGGTATTCAATCTTTATCCGTCGCTGGGGTCAACTGGACGGACATCGATGTATTGAGTGACGCAGGCGTCAATTGGTCAGATCTTAATGCATTAAGCCGCACAGGTATCAACTGGAGCGACTTAGACGTCTTAAGTGATGCGGGAATTAACTGGAGTGATATTGACGTACTAAGCGATGCGGGTGTGAATTGGTCAGATCTTAATGCCATGAGCCGTACAGGAATTAATTGGACAGATATTGATGTTTTAAGTGATGCGGGTGTCAATTGGGCGAATATTGGCGCACTATCCGTCGCTGGAATTAATTGGACTGATATTGATGTGTTAAGCGATACCGGAATTAATTGGAGTGGAATTTATGCATTGTCCGTTGCTGGTGTCAAT
>JAGOSC010000060.1 GCA_018062515.1 Candidatus Omnitrophota bacterium | reverse complement strand
TATTTTAGGAAAGTCAGCGTTGAGTTTGATCGGCCTTGGTATACAAGATCCTTTTGCTAGTTGGGGGAATTTGCTGACGGATGCGATGAGTATTGTGCGGATCAAATTTTATCCATGGATACTTATACCTGGATTCTTTATTTTCTTAACGGTTATTAGTTTTAATATTATTGGGGACGCTTTAAGAGACGCTTTGGACCCGTTGTTAAAATCTGAAGGACAGAAATAATGAGCCTGCTGAGTGTAAATAATCTGACCATTTGTGTAAATGATGCCGGACAAAAAAAAATTGTCGATAATGTTACGTTGGACATCGAGCCGGCTGAAATCGTTGGGCTCGTCGGTGGTTCGGGTAGCGGGAAAACGACGACGGGATATGCCATATTAAACCTGTTACATCCGGCCTTGAAGGTCAAATCCGGAGAAATTATTTTTAATGGAAAGAATTTACTTGCCTGTTCAGAAGAGCATATGCGTTCGATACGCGGCGGTAGAATCAGTATGATTTTTCAAGAACCGCTGAACGCATTTAATCCGGTTTTCAGTATTGGTTATCAGATCGACGAGATGCTGCAGTTTCACACGCACTTAAACCGCGAACAGCGTCAGAAGAAAATTTTGGAATTATTGGATATGGTAGGCTTGCCGGATCCAAAAAGAATCATTAAGAACTATCCACATCAATTAAGCGGAGGGATGCGTCAAAGAGTGATGATTGCTCAGGCGATTGCGGCTAATCCAAAATTAATTATTGCCGATGAACCGACGAGTAGTCTGGATGTGACTCTTCAAGCAAAAATGATCGAATTGTTCCGAAAAATATGTACAGAATTAAAATTATCCATCCTACTGATTACACATGATCTGGGGATGGTCGGACATTTATGCAACCGTGTTGCCGTCATGACCGATGGAAAAATTATAGAATTCTGCGAATCAACCAAAATTATTCATGAACCAAAACATGAATACACTAAAAGATTATTAGGGACAATTAAGGTATAAAATGTTGCTCGAATTAAAAAATATTTCTAAAAATTTTCCCGTCAAAACCGGATTTTCTTCCGCGTCGAGGGATATCGTGCGCGCGGTCAATCAAGTCAGTTTAGATATCAACGAAGGAGAAAGTATTAGTCTCGTCGGAGAATCAGGTTGCGGTAAAACCACATTGGCCAGAATTATTATGCAGTTGATTCGTCCTTATTCCGGAGAAATAATTTATGACGGCCATAAAGTGGATAAATCTTATCTGCCTACATACCGTAAAAATGTGCAAATGGTTTTTCAGGATCCGTACAGCAGTCTCGATCCGCGCTACACGATCAGGCGGATTATCGACGAAGGAATGATATTGGACAAGACGAGATATAAAAGCCAACAAGAAAGAGAAATAAGAATTCAGCAAATGCTGAAAGCCGTATATTTGACTCAGGATATGCTAAACCGATATCCGCACGAGTTCAGCGGTGGAGAGCGTCAGCGTATAGCAATCGCACGGGCGCTGGTTTTAAATCCGAAATTACTTATTCTCGATGAAGCTGTATCTTCATTGGACGTTCTCGTCCAGGAAGAAATCCTAAAACTGTTAGCGGATTTACAAAAGCAATTTAATCTGACGTATATTTTTATTTCACATAACTTGAAGGTTGTCAAAAAAATCAGTCAGCGCGTCGCTGTTATGTACAAAGGGCGCATTGTTGAATTGGCGACGACCGATAGAATTTTTACCAATCCGCTTCATCCTTATACACAGGATTTGTTATCCGCGGCGGTTCATTATAAGGTAGCGCCCCGTTCGCTGGAAATCCACATTCCCCCGGAGTCAAAATTGATTGAACAGGAAAAAGGACATTTTGTCATCGGAAAATAGATTATGTTCTCATTAGCATTTTGGAAAAAATTAAACATTTATGCTGGTTGGGCCGGGCTCTCGGTCTTTTTTGGTTTGACGATATTTGCCGCCAATATAGAAATTAAGGATGTAGATTTATGGTTGCATATAGCCACGGGGCGTCATATTGTTCAAACACACAGTATACCGAATCATGATGTTTTATCTTTTACAATTAATGGTCACCCATGGATTGATCACGAATGGTTATTTCAGTTAGTTGTGTATTTTATTTACGGATTATTCGGTGCAGACGGACTGATTAATATGCAGGTTGTCGCCGTCGGTCTTACGTTTGTTCTTTTATTGATGATTGTCTACAAAGAAGAGCGGCTGGGATTGATCCTGTTTTTGCTCAACCTCGTTTTATTGAATTACATGACTCGTTTGATGCTGCGTCCGGACATATTCAGCTTGCTTTACTTCGTTCTTTTTATGTATGCGCTGGCTACTCAAATTGATCGCCGGGGTTTATTGATCATATTGTTTTTTCTGCAAGTGCTGTGGGTGAATACCCACGGGTTTTTTATTTTTGGTCCGATGTTGGTTTTCTTAATCATTATGGGAGAGTGGTGCAAACGCCATCTAAAATTGCCATTTGAATGGAATAATGTCGGACGATACACTGACGAGGAATACAAACGGTTATGTATAGCTTTTGGAGTTGTTTTATTGGCGTGCTTGGTCAACCCCTATTTTATTGAAGGTGCGATTTACCCCATAAAAGTGCTCACCTCGCTTTCTGGTGAATCCAAAATCTTCTTTGAACAAATCAAGGAGCTTAGTAAACCGATTGAGTGGAGCACGTTATTTTCGATGGATCAATATCCAGCTTATCGGTGGATGATCATTTTATCCGTCGGTAGTATTATTTTAAATATACGCCGTTTGGATGTGGGGATGTTTTTATTATGGCTAATCTTCCTGTTGTTTTCTTTAAGTGCCTTAAGGAATATGACCATTTTTTCCGTAATCGCCTTCCTTGTCATTCTGACTAATTTGCAACACCTGGATTGGAAAAAAATATTTTCACCCGATATAGTAAAACAGGAGAGATTAAATCAGATATTCGCCTTGATACTCAAAGTGGTTTTGATTTTTTGGATGGTCCATATGGGTGTACAGTTAACAACGCGCGGTTATTTTGATTTTGATACACTCCAGCGCAAAAGCGAGTTTGGAGGGATTTCTTTAAAGAATTATCCTTATAAAGCAGCGGATTTTTTAGTCGCGCATAAGATTACAGGTAATTTTTTTAATGATTTTAATTCGGGAGCATATCTTTTAGGGAGGGCCCATCCGAATATTAAAGTTTTTATCGACGGACGGACGGAAGTATACGGACCAAAATATTATAAAGATTACCTAAAAATTTGGCGCGGTGATGCCGAGCTTATGGAAGAATATGTTCAGAAATATAAAGTTACTGGCGCATTTCTAAACTCAATCCAAAAGCCTGCCCCGGCTAAGTTGATTCGTCACCTTTATCAGGATGAACGCTGGAAACTCGTTTATTTTGATTTTGACGCAGCGATTTTTTTGCGTGATATTCCGGAAAATAAAATGTGGATTGAACAATTCGGTTTGGACTTATCCCATTATGTAACTCCTAAAATTGATTTGGCCGGAATAGTGGCTAAAAAAATTACGCCTTATGAGCATATACAGCGTGCTTTGGCCTTATATGATATGGAGTTATTTGATCAAGCCGCCGAGGAGGCTGAGGAAGCTTACCGCATTGCACCGGAAGATCCAACAATCCTAAAGATTTTAGGTAAACTGTCCGTCCATCGCGGGGATTATTCCGAAGCCTTAATGTTATTCCGGCGGGCATTATTATTAGGTTCCTCGGATAATGAAACACGTTATTATTTAGCCGTAAATCTTTTTCATTTGGATTATTTGGATGAGGCCGAGAGTCAGTGCGCGAGAATATTAGAGTACAGTCCTCAAAATACAAAGGTTCGGGTTTTGATGGCCTTAATTTATGCCAGACAAGATAAAATAGAAAATGCTTTGAATTTTTGGCCTAAATCCGACGGAGATTTGTTTACAATTAAGGAAATTATTCAAGAGATAAATCCCGATAAAGAGTTGCTATCTAAGTTGAAAATATCGTTATAATGGAAAACATATGAGTGATGCTTTCTATAAAAAATTATGTTATCTGATTGGTCTTTTGCCCATTGGAGCTTTGTTTGGTTTAATGGCTTTTATGGCCAGAATTGAGATCAAGGATCTTGATTTGTGGCTCCACTTAGGGGTCGGTAAATACATTACATTAAGTGGAAGTATTCCTCAGACGGATATTTTTAACGTCGTCACAACCGGAAAATTTTGGAATAATCACGAATGGCTGTTTCAGGTTTTAGTTTATAATATTTTTCATTCCTGGGGTATGGACGGGGTGCAGATGATGCAGGTCGTCGTCGTCACTATGACGATGCTGATTTTGCTTCTCATCGGATATAATCGAGACCGTCAGCTTTTGACCACGTTGGCCTTAATGGGTGTTTATTTCATTTATCAAACGCGATTCACCATTCGCCCCGATTTGTTCAGCCTACTTTTTTTTACGATTTATATTTATATTATGGCTCTGCATATTGATAAACGCTGGTCGCTGTTTGTCTTGGTGTTGATACAAATTTTATGGTCTAATTTTCATGGGTTCTTTTTTTTCGGGCCTCTTTTTGTTTTTGTCGGATTTATTTCAGAATGGTTGAAGCGCCATGTCCCGTTACCATATCAATGGAATGAAACGGGGCGATTAACCGATCAGGAATTCGGCTTAGTAAAAAAAGCGTTGTTTTTTGTATCTTTGGCCTGTCTAGTTAATCCCCAGTTTGTTCACGGTGCTATATATCCCATCAAAGTATTTTTTTCACTGTCGGGTGAAAATAAAGTTTTTTTCGATTACATACAGGAACTTAAATCACCTATTCACTGGTCAGCATTTTTCGACGGAGAAGGCGGTTATGGGTATTATAAAATCATGATTATGATATCCGCTTTGTCTTTTTTTCTTAACCGCCGGCAAATCGATATTAGCGCATTATTTTTATGGTTGATCTTTTTGTTCTTTTCTCTAAAAGCCATCCGTAATATTTCATTTTTTGCTTTCGCGGCCTATTTGGTCATTATCACAAATAGCTATACTTTATCAGCCGCTGAAGTTTTTCCGATAAAGTTCAGAGGAAAAAAGTTTTCTTACATCACGGGAATATTTGTAAGCCTCATTTTACTGGCGTTTATATTTGATAATTGCCGCACGTTAGCTCAACGGGGATATTATGATTTTGACCTTTATGAACGTAAAAGTGAGTTTGGGGGAATAGCCCAGCGATCATTCCCCATCAAGGCTGTTAATTTTATCATTGAGAATGGAATCAAGGCCAATATCTTTAATGATTTTAATTCCGGCGCATACTTTATTGGGCGGGCCTATCCGAATATCAAAGTGTTTATGGATGGCCGGACTGAATTGTATGGAGGAGAATTTTTTAAGAAATATGCTGAAATCTGGGATAAGGGCAATAGCGTTGTTCTTGAGGAAATGGTTAAGAAGTATCATTTGACTGGAGCTTTTCTTAATTCTTCTCGAGAACAAATCCCCGAAGAGTTATTGAAATATTTAGATAAAAGCGAAGAGTGGACGCCGGTTTATTTTGATTATGACGGAGTATTTTTTTTAAAGAATGTTCCGGAGCATAAAGATACTATTGACCGTTTTGCCATTGATTTTAATCAGTGGGTTCCGCCGAATACAGATTTATTGCGGCTAGGAGCAGCCAATGTTGATCCGTATCCGAACAGTTATAGAGCATTTACTCTAGAAAGTATGGGTTATGATGACGCGGCTTTAAAAGAAGTCAAGGTTGCCTTAAAGATTAAACCCAGTTATTCTGATCCACTCCAATTGCGGGGAAAGATTTTAACAAAACGGAAACAGTATAAGGATGCCTTTCAGGCCTTTCGTCAGGCAGCATTATTTGATCCGTATAATAAGAAGAATCGTTACAATTTAGCTATGTCGTATTTAGATATGGCTGAATATGATGGCGCCGTCGAGCAATATCGTATTTTAAGGGGAATGTGGCCGGAGGATCCTAAGGCTGTATTTTTATTATCAAAGGCATACGCGTATAACAGACAATATGACGATTCTCTAAAAATATTCAAAGAGGCGGCCTCCATGCGTCCGGAGAATATCGGAGATTTTCTTGTGATTGCTGATATGGTCTACAATGATCGAAAATATGAAACCGCACTGGAAATGTATAATGCGATATTGTTAAAGAATGATCATTTTGCCCAAGCCCATTTCAAGGCAGGCCTATGTTATCAGCATTTAAAAAATATAGGACAGGCAAAAGAACACTTTACTAAGGCTGTTGAGATCGAACCAGAAAAGAAAGAATATAAATCGGCACTGGAAAGCATAAATTAATCACTTATATTCGGTATTGAAAAAGAAAAAGAGAGCACTTATAATACGAAACACTATTAAGAAAAAATAGGGATCAATATGAGAGATATTTTAACATTTATATTAGCTGGCGGACGTGGTGAAAGACTTGATCCATTAACAAGAGAGAGGACCAAGCCAGCTGTTCCCTTCGGAGGGATTTACCGGATTATTGATTTTACGCTTAGTAATTGCATAAATTCCGGATTAAGGCGGATCTACGTTTTAACCCAATACAAATCTTTTTCGTTACAAAAACATTTATTATCCGGCTGGGATATCGTTTCTAATCAGTTAGGAGAATTCATTGACGTCATTCCTGCACAAAAGAGAATCAGCGACGATTGGTACTTAGGCACGGCGGATGCTATTTATCAGAATAGTTATGCGATTAAAGATTGGGACCCGGAGTTAATTCTTATATTAGCGGGCGATCACGTGTATAAAATGAATTACAGCGAAATGGTTAAGTATCATCGTCAGAAAAAAGCGGATGTTACGGTGGCCTGTATTCCTATGCCTAAAGAAACGTCGCGTGAGTTTGGAGTTATTCAAGTAGATAAAAGCAATCATGTGCGCGGTTTTCAGGAAAAACCGGAAGTTCCCAAAACTATTCCTCACAGCCCGAAAGAAATTTTTGCCTCCATGGGCATTTATTTGTTTAACCGCAGGGTTTTAACGAAAGAGTTGGAAATTGACGCTAAAAATAAAGATTCTCATCATGATTTCGGCAAAAATGTTATTCCTCAAATGCTGAAAAATAAAAAGAAAGTATATGTATATAATTTTGTCGACGAGAATGGCAAACCGAAATATTGGCGTGATATCGGAACTCGTGATGCTTATTACGAAGCGAATATGGATTTAGTTAAGCCAAATCCGGCTTTTAATTTATATGATCGCGCCTGGCCGGTACGCACATTTCATGAACAATTTCCTCCCATTAAAGTGATTAATACCAAATCCTATTCAAGTTCGGTCGTTAATTCTCTGATTTCGGGAGGATGCATGATTCAAGGTGCTAAGATTGAAAATTCTATTTTGTCGTCGAATGTTACCATCGACGCCGGCGCTTGGATCCAAAATTCCGTCATTATGGAAGGTGTCACCATTGGACGGAATACAAGAATAAAAAATGCCATTATTGATAAAGAAGTTGTCATTCCTGCGCGGATGAAGGTGGGATACGATAAAGAATTAGATAAAAAACGTTTTACTCTGACGACCTCAGGTATTGTTATGGCTTTAAAACGGCAACAAATTGATTCACGGAAAGAGGAATAATATGATTGTCAAACCTAAAATACGCGGCTTTATTTGTACGACCGCTCATCCCATCGGGTGTGCAAGTCACGTCCAGCAGCAAATTGATTATGTTAAATCTCAGGGGGCCATTCAAAATGGACCCAAGAAAGTGTTAATTATTGGTTCATCCACGGGTTTTGGATTGGCTTCAAGGATCGTGGCTGCGTTTGCATGCGGAGCCGCGACTATTGGTGTCTTTTTTGAAAAGGAATCGGACGGGCGAAAAACCGCCACGGCAGGATATTATAATAGTTATGCCGTCGAGACAAAAGCCGCTAAGGAAGGTTTGTATGCCAAAAGTTTTAACGGTGATGCCTTTTCTGATGAAATAAAAAAAGAAGTGATAGAAGCGATAAAAAAGGATTTAGGGCAGATAGATTTAGTCATTTATAGTTTGGCATCTCCTCGACGGACCCATCCTAAAACCGGAGAGGTGGCTAAATCAGTTTTGAAACCAATTGGAAAAGAGTACAGCAATAATTCGATCAATATGGAAACGCAATTGCTTGAAAGAGTCACTCTCCCCCAAGCGACGGAAGATGAAATTCAACAAACGGTGTCGGTTATGGGCGGGGAAGATTGGATGTTTTGGGTTGACGCATTAATTAAAGAAAAGCTTTTAAGTCAAGGGGCCAAAACTGTCGCCTACTCTTATATAGGTCCAGAGCTGACCCAAGGCGTATATCGCAACGGTACTATCGGCCGGGCTAAAGATCATTTGGAAAGTACCGCACAGTTACTCAACGAAAAATTAAAACCACTTCAAGGCCAAGCTTTGATTTCAGTCAATAAAGCATTGGTGACTCAATCATCATCAGCTATTCCGTTTATTCCTTTATATTTTGTTTTATTGAGTAAGGTTATGAAAGAGAAGAATATTGACGAAGATTGCGCTAAGCAGATTTATCGTCTTTTTAAAGATTATCTTTATTCCGGAAGAAATGCCCTCGTCGACAAATCTGGTTTTATCCGTTTAGATGATCGCGAATTGCGGCCGGATGTTCAGCAAATTGTGCAAAAACATTGGGATCATTTAACTCAGGCTAATTTGGCGGAATACGCGGATCTTGAAGGTTATCAAGAAGACTTTTTGAAATTATTTGGTTTTGGGCTTCCACAAGTCGACTATGATGCAGATGTTGATGTTGACATAAGAATTCCTTCCTTATAATCATTCCTTTACGTAAGAATTATCATAAAAATGCTAAACTTTGCATATTTAAGCATATAGCCGAAAACTGGAAATAGTATTGACATTGCTATATGCCTGTAATAAATTGTTCACTGTGTTAATAAAATAGTCCGGTTTAAGTCAAAGGCGTAGGCATGTTGAATCAGGAAATTATGACAATTGAAGAGGTTGCCGATTATCTACGGGTGAAAAAGCGGACTATATATGAATGGCTGAAGAAAGGGAAAATCCCGGCCATAAAAACAGTTGGACAGTGGCGATTCAAAAAAGAAAAAATCGATGCATGGCTGGATAATCAACAATTAGAAAGGGTATAGATGATCAGTAAAGAGAAATATGTAGAAGTAGAAAAGGATATCCGCGCTCTCGTCGCTGAAATATTGGAAGAGGACTCGGCGAGTATAAAAAACGAAGCGCATTTCGTCAAAGATTTGGGTATGGATTCCATGATGGCTTTAGAGATTTTGGCCAGTATAGAGAAGAAATACCGAATTGTCATTCCCGAAGAATCTTTAGCAAAGTTTATCAATTTAGACGAAACAGTTAAAGTTGTCACCGATATACTTAATCGTAAATAAAAGAGGAAATAGCGCATGTATTTTAAGAAGTTAGAAATCTTCGGTTTTAAATCATTTGCCGAAAAAACAGTTCTTAACTTCGAAGAGGGTATTACGGCCATTGTCGGTCCGAACGGTTGCGGAAAAAGTAATATATTTGATTCGATCCGTTGGGTGCTTGGAGAGCAAAGCATAAAGCAGTTACGCGGCGCGGTTGAAGAAGATATTATTTTTAACGGAACACAAACCAAAGCGCCGCTTGGTTTAGCCGAAGTTAGTCTTACCTTTGATAACACATCCAGAGTCCTGCCCATTGAGTATGATGAAGTCACGGTCACCCGTCGATTATTTCGATCCGGTGAAAGTGAATACTTGCTTAATAAAACACTCGTTCGATTAAGAGATATCCAAGAAATGTTTATGGGTACAGGAATCGGTGCGGCTGCTTATTCTCTTGTCCAGCAAGGTAAAGTTGATTTAGTGGTCAGTGCTAAACCGGAAGAACGACGATCGATTTTTGATGAAGCTGCGGGTATTACTAAATATAAGGCTAAGAAAAAAGAAGCGTTGAGTAAACTTGAAAGCACGGAAGATAATTTGCTTCGGGTAAACGATATCACGATGGAAGTTAAGCGTCAAATCGGATCCAATGAACGACAAGCGAATAAAGCCCGCAAGTATAAAGAAGAATTTGAAAAACTTAAAGATTTGGAAATCAAAATGGCCCGTCACCAAATGAGCCATTTCTGCCAAAAAAGAGAAGTCGTTCAAAGAGAAATCAGTGAACTTAAAGTTAAATTACAGCAATTAATCGCCGAGCATGATGAACTTTCCCAAGTATTAAGTAATGAGACCAATTTATTAGGCGATATTGAACAACAAATACACGATATCACGTCTCAACAGATAAAACTCGACGGACAGCTGGATATTCATAACCGTCAAATCGGATTTAACCGCGAACGTATTGATACATTAAAACAAAATGGTATCCGCTATAAGGAACAAAAACTTCAACTGATTGACCGTTGCCGCGTCCAGCAGGAAAAGATTGAAGGTTTTAAGCAGGCGCTTGAACAGTTGGTCAAGGCCAGCGAAGAAAATAAACAGATATTGAGAGTGAAAAAGGAAGCTTTGGCCGTATTGGATAATGTCGTCGAGGATTATAAGCGTAGAATCAAAGACGATGAAGAAAAAATTCTTTCTTGTATGTCTAATCAGGAGAGAGTTAGGGCAAATTTAAATGAAGTGATGAAGACGGTTCAAGGAGCGTTGGCCCGGCAAAAACGTTTGGAATTGGAACTGGAAAAAGTGTCGATTGAAAAACAAGAGGTGGATCAAAAAATATTGAATATGGGTTATCAGATCAATACCATCGACGGTTCCATTTACAACTTAAAAGTCGAAAAAGACAAAAAAGAATTGGTGGTTGATGAATTAACCGGGCAATTAGCTCGTGTGAATGAATCAATTAATATAAAAGAAAAAGAAAGTGTCTTTTTAAAGTCACAACAAGAATTTATCGAACGTATGACAACCCAATATGAAGGGATGCCGGACCCGATCATTGAAGGGCGGTTGATTGTTGAAACAAAGCCGCAACAGCATCACTCAGGAATTATTGGAAAAGTAAAAGAAGTTTTACCATTAGAACAAACCGTCCCGTCGTCATTTTTTGATTTTAATAATACGGAACCTCCTCGGAAACAGAAATATGAAATTACCTGTGAAGCCAAATTTATCGAATTAGATCTTCCGAAATTAGCGCTTCAGATTGATGCAATTATGCAGGAAGTCAGTGAATTGTTGGCTGCTAAAAAGACCGTCGAAGAAAATCTCTCGATTGAAAAAGAAGTTCTTCAGGAATTTGAAGATGAAATTTACGCCAAAGAAAAAACTCGCTCGATCCTAGAGGCGCAAAAAGGCGATGTTTCCGAAGGTTCAAGAAAACTTATTGAAGAATTATCCTTGGTGGATACGGAAATGAATGAGGTTGATGTTATTTTAGAAGGATCAAAGAAAAAAGAAGAAGAATTTAATTTCAACATGGAATCGATCAATCAGGAAATTCAATGGTGCCAGCGCGATGTCAAAGAAAAGCAAAGACAAATAGGGCTGAAAGCCCAAGAACACGAAGAGATTATCATTGCCATCGCGCAGGTAGAAACAGAAATTCAGTCTGAACAAGGTAAGATTAGGGATCAGCAACAGAATTTAAAAATGTTTACCGAGGCGCTGGATAGCTGGTTGGAAGAGATAAAGAAAATCGACGACGAATTGTCCCAACACGACAGCAAAATAAATAAATATGAGTCCGAAATTGATGAGCTGGTCGTGAAGATAGAAGAGTTTCGCCAAGAAAAAGAATCAATTGAGAATTTAAGCCGAGATTGCCGAAATCAAAAAGATGAATTGACGCAGAAAATAAACAGCATGCGTTCGAATATTCTTGGTATTGCAGCGGAAACTGAAACGATCAAACAAGATTTGCATGAAAAAGAAATGACGGAACAAGAACTCGGATTTAGCGAAAAAGGTATAAAAGACCGTTTAGTTCAGGCTTATCGCATTAATTATGATGATATTCCCGTTCAAATCAGTGATCCGTCGACGGAAAGTGGCGTGATATTTAATTATGAAGAGTCGGAAGAAGAATTGCTTCGTTTACGCAAAAGATGTGAATCATATGGTAATGTGAATTTGGATGCCATGGATGAATATGAGGAATTAAAAACACGGTTTGAATTCTTAACACAGCAGCAGGCCGATTTGCTGGAAGCGAAGTCACAGTTGATGAGCACAATCAGTAAAATCAACCGCTCAACTCGGCAGATGTTCATGGACACCTTTACCAAGGTGAGTGAAGAATTCCGCATTTATTTTAGAATGCTTTTTGGCGGTGGGGAAGCTCAATTAATTCTTCTCGATCCGGAAAATGTTTTAGAATCGGGAATCGATATTATTGCCCGGCCTCCCGGTAAAAAGTTGCAAAATATCAGCCTTCTGTCTGGTGGGGAAAAGACATTAACCGCCATCGCGCTTATTTTCGGTGTATTTAAGGTTAACCCTTCACCATTCTGCGTTCTCGACGAAATTGACGCGGCTTTGGATGAATCAAATGTAGGCCGATTCAGTTACCTACTGAAAGATTTTTCTAAAATCGCCCAGTTTATTGTCATCACCCACAATAAAAAGACAATTGCCAGCTCCGATGTCATGTATGGAATTACCATGCCGGAAACAGGAATTTCTAAGATTGTCTCGGTAAAATTTGCCGAAGATGAGAAGAATAAAAAGTTAGAAGAAGTTCCAGCCGGGGTTTAACACAAACGTCTGAGAATTTGTTACGTTTTTCGTTGAAAAAATGGTTGCCAAAATTATATTTTCAAGGACGTTTGTACTAGTGGAAGCAGGTCCGGTTTTTTCCGGAAAATTTGGCGACATACATCGCTTTGTCGGCTAAGGCAATTAATTCGGTTTTATTGTCGGCATCTTCAGGGAACGTAGATAAACCAATACTAACCGTAATTTTTTGATTTTGGGGTAATTCTTCAAAATGATAAGATTCAATGTTTGTTCGAATTCTTTCCGCAATGGTGTAAGCTTGTTTTTTTTCTGTGTCGGTTAAAATGATCGCAAACTCTTCGCCGCCATACCGGCACACATAGTCGACTTCACGAGAATACTTCTTTAAGATGGATGCTATAATCTTTAAAAGACGATCACCTGTTTGATGACCGAAATGATCATTCAGTTTTTTAAAATTATCGATATCCAGCATCATCAGACTTAAATTCTGAGTTGTTTTTACGGCATGGTTTAGGCCTTCATTTAATTTGTCCTGAAAGAACCCGTGGTTATAAATATCGGTTAACGAATCTGTGTAACTTTGGTATTTTATTTTTTCATAAAGTTGTGAATTTTCAATCGCCAGGCCGGCCTGGTTGGACAACATCGTGAACATTCTTAAATCATCTTCGGAAATCGGCTTTTGAGTATAAAGATTATCAGCGACGATGATGCCATTAACGGTATTTTTAGCTTTTAAAGGCATAACGACAAGGTCGGTGGTATTGAAATGTTTCAAAAATGGATCGTTATGGTATTTTTCAATTTGATTTTTATTTAGGTGAAGCGGCGTTCCCTTATGATAAACGGCCGATAGAATATTTTCATCTTCAATATTCAAAGGAATCTGTAACTGCTGAACAGATTGAAAAAGGCTGGATTGTTTTTGATGACTAATGCTGTCATTTTGTATTAAATCATCCAGATGATGGTTTCGTTCAGCAATATAATTCCAAATTTTTTGTGCGTGTTCTAGGGAATCAGGCCCAATAGCCATTTTCGGATCAAGGCAGCGGTCTTTGGAATTTACCAAAAATAGTATTGCGCGGTTGAAACCTAATCCATGATGTGATGTTACACCCGTAAGTATAATATTATAGA
>JAGOSC010000114.1 GCA_018062515.1 Candidatus Omnitrophota bacterium | reverse complement strand
CAATAAAAGTCTTGGTGGTTGTATTATATTGAGACGCGCTGACCATCATTCCCGTCGCGAAATTATCAAACCAAATTCCTGTATATTCTTTTCTAAAATTATCGTACCCAAAAATACCTCGGCCTTCAAATGGTTGTCCCATCATAGATCCGCTGAATTTCTGCTCGAGAAAACGTCCACCCATAATGATTGCGTTTTGGCTGGTACCATCAGATTCCTGCGCAGGCCCTTTAGGATCCATCCAGAATGAGGCGTGAGTATTCCATGATCCGGCTAATGAATTAAGCACGGCATGATTTTCATTTACTGTCGAATATTCCATCATTTGTTTTTGCATAGCCATTTCTTCTTGAGACATCGCTGTGCCTTCAACCGTCGGGGCAGCGTCTTGAGCATACCCGGAAACAGTCGTCATGACCAGGAAAGCCAAAATAAATAGGTTAAGATTAAATTTACTCATTACTTCCTCCTTTTAATAACGTTCACTTACAAGATAAATAAAATACAAAGAAATATCTACACTGTCAAACGATAAGTTAGTAACTTCTTAACGATTAATGATCAACACCGATGGCATTCGGTATAACCATCTATTTTGATCACGTTTCATATTTACCCAAAATTCATGACTCACAATAACAACATCATATTTTTCAGAAAAATTTTCCCTTTCGTCATCCAATTTTTCACCCAAACGAAAATTCCCCTGAAGAGGATAAGTTGGGAACTGCATTAATTCCTCTCTCGAACTAAAGATGCTCTTTTTATCAAAAACGGTTAAACTTTTGGATATATCATCATTTAAATACCGTTGGGCATACTTTAAAAGAAAAAGATCATTTTCTTCACTTAAAATCAAGGCAGCTTTTTCTACTTGTATGAAATTTTTATCAATGAGAACGCCGACGGCAACATTTGAATCTTCAATAATGGCTTTAACTAAACCGCTTGTTTTAGCCTCCTTAAATAGATCACGAGAACTTCCCATCAAAATAATATCGTAAAGATTTTCTTGAACGGTCTCGAGAATTTCCTTTTCCACATGATCTGTGACACGAAATACTTTACGTAATAAAATCCCGAACCTTTCAGCTGTCCGGCTGATCGGTGAAAAAGCCTGCCTTTCATTTTCTTCAGCTTCCATCAGCGAAATGTCCGCGCTCGGTGAAAAATGAATCGCGGTTAATGAAGAATCTTTTTCATTTTTTAGGTTTAGATCATAAGCTAATTTTAGAAGACGACTTCCCGAATGGGGCGCTCCAAATGATAATAAAGTACTGAATCCTTCCTTTGACGGCGCTTGAAATTTTTGACGACGATCAAAGAAGAATTCAATCAAATTCATGGCCGGGCCGGTCATGAATGTGGTGACGAGCGCCATGAGGACCATCATGGTAAAGATTTCCGTCGAAATAACGCCGAGATCAAACCCAATATTAAGCACAACAAGCTCCATTAATCCACGTGTATTCATTAGAACACCTATCATCAAACTGTCTCGCCAACTTTGCCCAGTAAACTTAGCCGCCACGAAGCTTCCGATAAATTTTCCAGCTACCGCTACACCGATAATTAAAAAGCAGACACTCCATAAATTAGCCTGATTCAAAAGTCCAATTTCGGTACGCAATCCTGTAAAGACGAAAAATAATGGTAAAAATAAAACCATGCTAACGTCCTCAATCTTCTCGGAGACGATACGTTTAAAAACTTTTTGCGGCGGCATAATGACGCCAGCCAAAAAAGCTCCAAATAAAGCATGGATACCAAGAATTTCAGTGATATAACTCGACACCAAAAGAAGGCCAAACACAGCGGCCATCACTGTTTTATCAATACTTTCCGGCGTATCATATTTCATTGCCATTCGGTGTAAAATCGGCCGGACAAAAAACCACATAAATAAAATGTACACAACCAATAAAACAAGCGTCCCGAAAATACCCGCCATTCCTCCGGCGCTAATAATAGCAATCACCAAAGCCAAAAGGCACCACGCTGTAATATCATCAGAAGCTGCGCAAGTGATGACAATTGTTCCTAAAGGTGTGTGGGTTAAATTGCGCTCCTGTATAATTCGGGCAAGGACAGGAAACGCTGTAATACTCATAGCGATTCCCATGAATAAGGCAAAGGCTAAAAAGGGAACATTAGGCAATGAAAAAAACGGATAAAGAAAGTACGCTAACAGAACCCCTAGAAAATAAAGAAAAATAATACTCGTGTGACTGATAATAACGGCCGCTTTAGCTTTCTTCTTGAGTATGCCCACATCGAGTTCCATACCAATAATAAACATAAAAAGCACTAATCCAATCTGACTCAAGACGTGTAAACGCCTCAGCGATTCTTCAGGAAAAAGAAACGCGGAAAAATCAGGAAAAGCCGCCCCTATCAGCGATGGACCAAGCGCAATCCCGGCGATAATTTCACCGACCACCGACGGTTGGCCTATCAGTGTCATGATGAATCCGCAAACACGCGCGGCAATCATAATGCAAAAAATCTGCACAATCATAATCGCCAAAGGATGATGAGAATTATTTTCCAAAGTAGACAAAAAATGCGTTGACGATGAAGTCTTCGTCGCTGCATTTTCGGTTACTATTTGTGGAAGGGATAAACTAGCTTGTAAGCTTTTACCTTGCTCGAGTACAAACCAAAGCGCAACACCAAAAATAACCAAAATAAGAAAATAAAATGTCGCTTCTCTTTTCAGCATAGTTTAAATTTTACGTGATGAATTTTTAATCGTTGTATTCAAAAATAACCGGTATTTGAATATCCGGGTTCAGGCTTTTCTGAACCGGACAATTGTGGGCGGCTTGTTCAAGTAATTCCCTTTTTGCGGGCGCAATACCCGACGGCATTTGAATTCTAACGCCGATCTTTCCAATACGGCGAAGCGGCTGGGTAATCATTTCTTTCTCGACATATACCATCGCACCATTCATATTAATTTCATTCCGCTTGGCGGCAATGCCCATCACCGTCAACATACAAGAACCTAAAGAAGCTGCTAACAAATCGGTGGGCGAAAATGCCTCCCCTTTTCCCATATTATCTACAGGCGCATCCGTCGTGATGACATTCCCCGACGGTTCATGCGTCAACCGGCACCTTAAATCCCCATCATAAATCATATGCATTTTGACCATAAATTATCCTTTTCTTTCAAACAACCTTTTATTTTTTAAACACAACCTCGGCAGGAAAAATCGTACCGGGTTCGGTGTGAAATTTAAAATTGACGATCACCCACTCTTCACCTTTTTTATAAGTCAAAAAATAAGTAAATAGCGGCCCTTTTTCATAATTAATTTGGATATATTGCAGCCGACTCGTCGATGTAATGTCAACTTCTTTAATACTTTCATACCCGGTAAACTTGCCGTAAAATCCTTCAATCTGTTTTAAAATATCCGCTTGAGCCAATGCGTCTTTATCGCCTTCCATGGGACTACCGCTCAACCAGGCTTTAATGGCAGCCTCCGCTCCCAAGTCTTGATAAACAGTCATTCCTTGAATAATAGAATCAGGTAAATCCGCGGCCACTACAAATTTAATCGGTCCGCACATTAAAATAACAAGGGTTAAAATTATATATTTCATCCGAACCATAGTTTCTCCTATTTCTTTATTTCCCACGTTTCTTTCCATCTACAGAAAATAAATCTTTCAATAAACCATCATGCAAATC
>JAGOSC010000113.1 GCA_018062515.1 Candidatus Omnitrophota bacterium | reverse complement strand
CAATGATTTAGCAATCTCGAGCTTTCCTTTATTAGCCCCTCCAGTAATGATGACGAAGGCTGAATTGTGTTTAAACTCTTGCGCTCGTCGGGATGGTGTAATATCGCTTCGTTCCCAATTATGGTCGCGGGCTTTGATATGCGCCTTTAAAGTGCTTGAATCTTCAAACACCGGTGAAAGAATGATTCCTCCTCCGGAAATCTCAAAATTATCGACGATAACAAAGCGCCCGGTTTCGGAAATAAATGTTACTTCATCAAACGCGACCGGCTTCAATGTTTCTAAAATACATTCAGCTACATCATGCCGATCAACTTGCGGCTTATTGGAAATCGACGAAAGTTCAGAAGCATCCAGTACGCTGATAATTTCAGACAATACAACTGGCACCTGCTGTGTGGACAATTTCAGTTTATAATTTTTACCTTTGATGAATGGCTGCTTTCCCATCCAAAAAAGATTGGCTTTAAATTTTGTGCTCACGTGCGGCTTTTTCTGTGCTGCCAAACTTAAGATTTCTCCGGGTTTTATATAAATTTGCGTTTCTAACGTTAAACCCGTACTCTGTCCGGAAAAGGCTATTTTTTGTTCGGGAAGATTAAAACCTTCAATGGATTTAACTTTTGAGCGTTTTGTCGACGGCAAGAAAACAACTTCATCACCTACATTAATGGTTCCGGAAGCAATCCGGCCTGAAAAGATACGCCGATCGTCATCCTCTTCCGTAAATTTGTAAATATCCTGAATAGGAAAACGCACATCCATTTCATGCTTCGGTGGATCTTTTTTAAAATCATCAAAAGCCTCGAGTACCGCTAAACCCTTGTACCATGGCATCTTTTCTGAACGTTTAATAATATTTTCGCCTTCGCGCGCGGCGATCGGAATAAAATGCTGCGGTTTTAAATTAATTTCAGCTAAGAACTCTGAATATTCTTTATGAATTGAATTGAATACATCTTCACTATATTTCACTAAATCCATTTTGTTGACGCAGACGGTGATATTTTTTATTCCCAAAAAAGACATCATGTAACCATGACGTTTTGAATTTTCTTTAATCCCTTCATTAGCGTCGATGACCAACATAGCAGCTTCAGCTCTCGCCGCGCCGGTGACCATGTTTTTTAAAAATTCAATATGGCCAGGGGCATCAATAATTATGTAGTCGCGTTTATCCGATTTGAAAAAACTGCGCGCGGTATCAATGGTGATCCCTTGAGCTTGTTCGTCCTTAAGCGCATCGAGTAAAAAAGCATATTCGAAAGGCTTGGCATTACGTTTACACATCGCCTTAACTTGTTCCAATTTACCGTCGGGTAAAGAACCGGTGTCGGCTAAAAGCCGTCCAATCAAAGTACTTTTTCCATGATCGACATGACCGACGATAACCACATTCATTTGTTTCTTCTCAACCATAGATTTCCTTTACATATATCCGCTGACACGCAATGTTTCAAGACCACCGCCGTCTTCTTTATCTTGGGCGCGGCCGGAGCGTTCAGCTATATTTTTAAATTTACCCGATCTCAATTCTTCAATAATCTCTTTGACATTTTTCGCCGTGGAATCGACGGCCGTCGTGCATGGATAACATCCCAATGATCGATAACGTTTTCCATCTCCACGATCAAAATATAATCCCGTGATGGGAATATTTTCACGATCAATATATTCCCAAATATTTAATTCCGTCCAATCTAATAATGGATGAATTCTCAGATGAGTCCCTGGCGCAAAATCAGTCTTAAATTGATTCCATAATTCCGGCGGTTGATCGCCGACATCCCAATCATTATTTCGGTCACGTGGCGAAAAATAACGTTCCTTAGAACGGCTGCCTTCTTCATCAGCTCTCACTCCGACGATAACGCCGGTATACGGTTCCCTATTAGTATCCACCTCATATTCACCTTTTTCGTGATTCATTCGGTAACGCGTCCAATCACCGGCTAACGTATGTTTGAGCGCTTCCGTTTTTAAAGCCTTACAGCAGGAAATACGGTCAATGGCGCCATTCGGAAAAGTTCTTTTAGCGGCGAGAGCATCTTTATTCTGACCATACACCATATTTAATTTCCATTCTTTGGCAAGTCGGTCGCGATAATCAATCATTTCCGGAATTTTATAACTCGTATCAATATGAACGAGCGGAAATGGTACGTGACCAAAAAAAGCCTTTCTGGCTAACCATAATAATACGGTGCTGTCTTTTCCAATGGACCAAAGCATGGCAAGATTTTTAAATTCACGGTAGGCTTCGCGCAAAATAAAAATACTTTGCGATTCAATTTCATCTAATTTTGTCATTGTCTTCGTCGTCATATTATTCCTTATTACTTTATTTCTTCGGACGATTGGGGTTGTTGTGCAACCCGCATTCTTTTTGTTCCGGAGCTTCCCACCACCATCGTCCAGCTCGAATATCTTCCCCTTCTTTAATCGCCCGAGTACAAGGAGCGCAACCAATGCTCACAAAACCTTGAGCATGCAAAGGATTGACATCCACTTTATGTTCTTTGATGTATTTTGTCAATTGTTCAAGCGACCAATCTGCTAATGGATTAATTTTTACTTTTTGATTAGCCGCGTCCCATTCAAACGTTTTCAAGTCCGTACGCGTGACGGATTGCGATTTTCTCAAACCCGTTATCCACGCATCCGTATCTTTAAGGGCACGCTGTAATGGCTCCACTTTTCGAACACCGCAGCACATTTTTCGATTCTCGACGCTGTCGTAAAATAAATTAATACCCTTACTCTTCACCATATCTTCAACAGCCTTTGTATCCGGATAATAAACTTCAAACTGTATGGGATAACGTTTTTGCGTTTTGGCCAATAAATCATAACTCTCAGAAAAAAGCCGGCCTGTATCTAAGGTAAATATTTTTATTTCGGGCTGCACTCTAGCAATCATGTCTGTTAGCACTTGATCTTCTTCACCTAAACTGCTGGCAAATTTTATTCGCCCTCCAAACTGCTTGAATGCATAACGGATAATATCTTCGGCTGTAACCCCCCCCGTCTCTTGTAAATATTTCTCAATATTTTCCTTCATGATCATTCCTTATTTATGATTATATGTGGAACATAACAGCGTCTCTTTTAAAACGATGACGCTGACTAATCATCTCAAAATTAATTTCTCCCATCATTTTCAAGACAGTTTGATCAATCTCATCCCAAATAAAGTCCATAACACTGCCTTTATTTTTGGAGGATGAATGCTCGGCAGAACAATAGCCAACACTTCCTAAATCAGTAACTAGCTGATCCAAACAAATTTTTCTCGGCTCGCGACTCAAAAAATAACCGCCATTCTTTCCCCGAATACTTTCAACATAACCCAATTGTTTCAGAGTGATGAGAATTTGATTGAGAAAAGGCAAAGGAATATTTTGATTCTTCGCAATGATGCCAATAGACAGCGGCTCTTTTTTTGGCCAATGTAAAGCTAGCTCGAGTAGGGCTTTGCAGGAATAATCAATTTTTGCCGAAACACGCATAATCTAATCCTTACTATCACGATCAAGTTAGTAAGGATATCATTTTTCCATGATCTTGTCAACAATGCGAGCACTGCCTGAAGGCATCAGATAGTCCTTAAAATCTTTACAACTAACTCATTTCTGGGATAATTTCAGCTTCGCATTACTTTTAACTTGACAACCGACAACATGCAAAGATACACGAAAATACGTGGAATAATGTT